>JBKBSI010000230.1:0-5284 GCA_046291745.1 Pseudomonas sp.
TACGCTGATCTGCATAGGCTCCGCTCGCTTCCAGCGCACCCAGAGCAGTCAGGTCGACAAAGCGCGCCGGATCTGACGGATTGCTGATCAGGCTGCCGTAAGCCAGCATGGAAGACTGGAAAATACCCTGATAGGAGCCTGCAGAATCAATGGTTCCGGCAAAGAACGCGCGGTTTTCCGGCACGTTGCTGAAGTGCACCTTGCTCAGCTCGTCACGGGTATCGTCCTCACTCCAATCGAACGCCCTGCCGACCAGCGCCAGGTGCTGTTCCGGCGTATCACGCAACTGCCGGTTGCCCTCCATCAGGCCGCGCACCAGCCCCTCGACCATCTGCGGCTGACTTTCAGCAAAACCCTTGTTGACCAGCAACAGGTCCGCGATAACCAGCAGATTGCGGTTTGAAACCAGCATCTTGGCTTGCTCAGGCGCCTCGGCAACCACCTGGTCAGTGCGCGGCGACCAACCTACACAGCCGTTCAAGCGGTCCGAACCTGTCTCCAGCACATGCGCATAGGCATCACAGGCAACAAAAGCATCCTCGTAAAAAACCAACCCCAGCTCGCCATCGCTGGGACGCGCATCCAGATCACGCAGGATACGGATCGGCAGACCCGCTTCGGAGGCCAGGTAACGAATGAAAAAATCACTTTCGTTGAACTGGCTTGCCGCTAGGACCTTGCCCTTGAGCTGATTGATATTGCTGATATTCCGGTCGACCACGACCTGGTTGGCACCGCGGGAAAAGGCAATCTGGGCAGGTACCACCACCTCGAACTGGCGCCCGAGCACAGCCAGCACATCTGCGGTAGTGACCGAGGCGCCCACCTGACCGCTATTGAGCTTCGACCAACCCTCCTCCTCACTCAAGGTCAGGCGCACTTGAAAGCCATACTCGCGGGCAAAGATCGAATCCGGATTTGGCTCCAGACCACCGTTGGCAACCACCAGACCGGCGTAACCGGCATATTCACTGATGTCCACATCCACTACGCCGTCCTGGGGTACATAGGGCGCGCTTGGGGCCAACCTGGGCAGGCTCTGGAGCGGTTCTTCGGGCGCCGGTGCAGCGTCTGAGGAAGCGGACTCCTGGCTGGAAACGGGCTCGCCCCCGGCACCCACCTCCGCTTCCTCGTCCTGCACCGCCAGCCACACACCCATGCCGATCAGCGCAGCGACCAGTACAAAGATAATCAGAGCTCCGGCTACCGAACCGCTTTGCCGCTGCCGTAGTGCTTTCATGAACAACCTCCCTATTGTGATAACCCAGGCCAGGCACTGCCTGCCTAGTTCTAAACAAGCTGATTTTGAATCAGTAAAAACTACCGAGAGGTCGAGAAACAACGCAGGCATGCGTTCTAGGCATTTTTCTGGCAGGGAAACAGCGTGGTGGTCATTCCCTGGCCAAGCCTGCACATCAGGCGTCCCGTAAAGCACTCTGGCAGTGCGCGCAGTCGGCTAAGTTACTCGACCAGGCGCCCAAGGAAAACCCCTTGCAGTGATTACCCGGCTCTATTAGCCCAATACAGGCACTCTGCAGTTGCTTGCGGCATAATAGATCGCAGCTATTAACGGAGGTTTTCCCATGCTGTTGGTCATTTCACCCGCCAAGACCCTTGATTACGACACGCCTGCGGTTACCAGCACGCACACCAAGCCGCGCTTCCTTGAGCACAGCCGCGAATTGATAGACATACTGCAGGAAAAATCGCCGCAGGAAATCGCCAAACTCATGTCCTTGTCCGACAAGCTGGCGAGCTTGAATGTGGCCCGTTATGGCAGTTGGAGAGACAAATTTACCGCAGCCAACAGCAAGCAGGCCCTGCTGGCGTTCAAGGGTGATGTCTACACTGGCTTGGCTGCGGAGGACTTTACCGAGGACGACTTCACCTTTGCCCAGCACCACCTGCGCATGCTTTCCGGGCTCTATGGTCTGCTACGACCACTCGACTTGATGCAGCCCTATCGGCTGGAGATGGGTACCAAACTGGCCAATGCCCGTGGCAAGGACCTGTACAGCTTCTGGGGTGAGCATATCAGCGAATGGCTGAACAAAGACCTCAAGCAGCAGGGCGACGACATACTGCTGAACCTGGCCTCGCAGGAGTACTTCGGCGCGGTCAAACCCAAGGCACTCAAGGCCCGGGTAATAGATACGGTATTCAAGGATCAGAAAAACGGTCAGTTCAAGATCATCAGCTTCTACGCCAAAAAGGCTCGCGGACTGATGGCGCGCTACGTGATCAAGGAACGCATCACCGATCCGGAAAAGCTCAAGGACTTCGATCTGGACGGCTACTACTATGACGCCGCCAGCTCCAGCGCAGACAAGCTGGTATTTCTGCGCGAAGAGCAGCGCTAAGCGGCAAGCGGCAAGCGGCAAGCAACATCAAAAACCAATGCGCGCCGACAGGCTAGCACCTTGTTCAGCCTGCCAGCGCATAGGGATCACTCATACTCCTACCGCTTGTAGCTTGTAGCTTGTAGCTTGTAGCTTGCGCCAGCCCGAAGGGCTGGCGCTTACTGGTCAAATCCGGGATTGACCCGCTGCAATTTACGCAGCAATGCCGGCCAGGCCAGATTGGCGCCAGCACCCTTGGTTACCTTGCGCATGCTTTCGCGCGCACCATCAAGAATCTGCTGCGGAATCGGAATCAACTCGCCGCCGCCGGCCTGGGCGCTGACTTGGATCTCGCAGCAGCGCTGCAGGGTGTACATGGTCAGGAAGGCTTCGGCGACTGATTTGCCACAGGTCATCAGACCGTGGTTACGCAGCACCATGTTATTGGTATGACCCAGATCGGCCTGCAGCCGCGCCTTTTCCTCATCATTCAGCGCTACGCCCTCATAATCATGGTAGGACAGGCTGCTGAGGACAAAAATCGACTGCTGGGAAATCGGCAGAATGCCTTCCTTCTGCGCCGAGACGCCGACACCTGCTGCGGTGTGCGTATGTAGTACGCAGGCAGCATCGTGGCGCACTTCATGTACCGCGCTATGGATGGTAAAACCGGCCGGGTTGATATCGTAGGGCGTGTCCACCAGCTTGTTGCCCTGCAGGTCGATCTTCACCAGGTTGGACGCTGTCATCTCCTCGAACATCAAACCGTAGGGGTTGATCAGGAAGTGTTCTGTGCCGGGAATCTTTGCCGATACGTGGGTAAAGACCACATCGTCCCAACCGTACATGGCAATCAATCGATAGCAGGCGGCCAGATCCACGCGCGTCTGCCACTCCTCGGCACTGACCTGGTCCCTGACATCGACTACCGGCAACGGCTGGATTGCGTTCATGGTGGTTATCCTCTTGTATGCTGAAATGGGTCTTTGCACAGACCTGAGAACGCGGCGAAGTCTCGGGCTTGATACATCCCCGGGCACATGCGGCATACTGTAGCCTGTCCAATATAAAAGAGAGTCTAGACGGTGACAGCAAAGCGGACTGTCAAGCAGGTGACAGTGTCAACCAAGGCCGCTGACGGCAAACTGGCCAAGTTGCTGCAGCAAAATCGCTGGTTCAACGAGTTGCCCGACTACTGCCTGGACGAAATGCTCGCACTGGCGCGGCTGCGGCAATTGGACGACGGCGAGTGCGTGTATGCCAAAGACGACGCGCCCGATGGCCTGTACGGGGTTATCAGTGGTGCCGCGCGCATCAGCAATATCGGCCCGGACGGCCGCGAAGCCGTGTTGGCGGTGCTGAGCCCGGGCAGTTGGTTTGGCGAGATTTCCCTGTTCGATGGCCTGCCGCGCTCTCACGATACCCATGCCAGCGGTGCCACCGAACTGCTGTTGATTCCGCGCCAGGGCTTTCAGCAGATGCTCGAGCGCCATGCCGAACTCTATCCGCTGTTCATGCGCCTGCTCTGTCGGCGCATCCGTATTTCCTTTGCCATGCTCGAAGATAGCGCCCTGCTACCCCTGGCTTCACGCCTGGCCAAACGCTTGCTGATGCATGCGCACAACTACGGACAGACCGAGGAGGAAGACGGCCACTCAAGCGTTCAGTTGTCCCAGGAATCACTGGGTCTGATGCTCAACAGTTCGCGTCAGAGCATCAACCGCCTGCTCAAGCGCCTGGAACAGGCTGGTTGGCTGCAGATTCGCTACGGCCAACTGGTGATTCTGGATGAGACCGCGCTGACGCGCCTGGCTACCGGCGAAATCAATATCGAGTGATTTCAGGCTGCTCTGAGCAAAGCCGCCAGTTGCTCGAGCCAGGGCTGGGCATCAGCCTCGGGGGAAACGGTTTCACTGGCATCCAGGCGCAACATTGGCAATATCTCCAGGGCCTGCAGCTCCAGCAGCAACTCCCTGATCTGTTCTCCACCCTGGCAGTAGGTGTCACCGTAGGCTGAGTCGCCCAGGGCAATCACGCCAAAGGGTACGCCGGTAAACAACGGGAATCGGTTCTGCAGCTCCAGGTAAAAGCCCATAAAGGCGTCCGGCAACTCACCCATGCCGGTGGTGGAGGTGCAAACCAGTAGCGCTGCCGGGCTGGCAGCCAGCAGGGCATCCACGCTGGCAGGCCGGATGCGGCTGACCTTGATACCGGCCGCTTCCATCAGCCCTGCCGCCTCGTCCGCGACCAGATCTGCCGTCCCGTATACCGAACCACTCAATATCGCCAGGTGCATCGACCCTCCTTGCTGCATGACTTTGTTGGCCGCCTATTATGCCGCACTCTTCTAGACAGCACAGGTTGTTGCTATAGAATGGGGTCAAACCCTAGGAGAATGTGGTTGCAATGATCAACGCCAAATTACTGCAGCTCGTCGTTAACGCCTCGAACGACGGTATTGTGGTTGCCGAGCAGGAAGGCGACGACAACATCCTGATCTACGTGAACGCAGCCTTCGAGAATCTGACCGGCTACAAGAGCGATGACATTCTCTACCAGGACTGCCGTTTTCTGCAGCAGGATGACCGTGACCAGGCGGGCTTGCACGCAATACGCCAGGCGGTAAAGGACGGCGTCCCCTGTCGACATGTACTGCGTAACTATCGCAAGGACGGCAGCATGTTCTGGAATGAGCTGTCGATTACGCCGGTATATAACGAGGCGGACCAACTTACCTATTACATCGGCATCCAGAAGGATGTGACGGTGCAGGTGGAAGCGCAGAAACGCGTAGAAGATCTGGAAGCAGAGGTAGTTGAGCTGCGTGCCAAGCTGGCGGCGCTGACCAAGGGCTGAGCAGCTTGTGCGCCAACAACCCTTGGCTGAGCAATCCTACCTGAATAAAAAACCCCGGTAGCCCAAAGGGGGAAGATGGCTACCGGAGT
>JBKBSI010000231.1:0-5244 GCA_046291745.1 Pseudomonas sp.
ATGGCTATGCAATAGCCGAGGATAATCTGTGCGTCCTTGCTGACGCCTACGTCACTTTCCGCGGTGAGCGCTCCAAGCACTTTGGCCCGGACCAACCCGCCTCGCCCATGGGCACGTTCGGCACGCCACCCAATCTGGAAGCCGACTTCTTCTTCAGATTCCTGGTCGATGACCAACAGATTGCCCACTTCAAGGCCGAGCAGGAGCCCGAGTTACTCGAACTGACTCAGGGCTTTGCGGCTGGCTACAGCCGTTATGTCAAAGAGATCAAGGACGGCGAGCATGTCGGCCGTCACGCCACCTGCCGCGATGCAGACTGGCTGGTAACCATCAGCGAAGACGACGTGCTGCAACGGCTGATTGCCCTGAACCTGGCCGCCAGCAGCGCCAACTGGGTAGAGGAGATCAGCAGTGCCCAGCCGCCCAGCACTGGCGCCCGCTCCATGCGCATGCTGGAGCAGCAGCAAAGCCCTATCGAACTGAACCCGGAGCGCTTCCTGCTCGGGCGCAAGCAGGGAATCGGCAGCAACACCTTCGCCTTTGGCGGTGATGCCACCGAATCCGGTGGAGGTCTGTTACTTGGGAACCCGCACTGGTATCTGCTCGGTGTAGACCGCTTTTATCAACTACAAATGACCATTCCGGGCAAGCTGGACATCTCCGGCGCGGCGATCATCGGCTCACCCATGGTTCTGATGGGCTTCAATGACAACGTGGCCTGGGCCCATACGGTATCCACTGCCCGGCGGTTTACCCTGTTCCAGCTACAACTGGTCGACGGGGACCCCACTCGCTACCTGCAGGACGGCGAAGAGCAGGCCATGAGCGCCAGCGAGATCACCGTTCAGGTCAAGCAGAGCGATGGCTCCCTGGCCCCCGTAACCCGCACGCTCTATCGTTCCAGCTACGGCCCGATGATCAACCTGAGTGGTCTTGGACTCCCAGGCTGGAGCAGCCAGAGCGCCTTCACACTGCGCGATGTGAACATCGAGAACACCCGAGCATTCCAGAACTTCCTTTCCTGGAACCACGCCGAATCCCTCAGCGATTTCTACGACCTGACCCGTGAGTATGTCGGCATCCCCTGGGTCAATACCGCAGCAATAGGCCGCGGCGACCAACGCGCGCTCTACTCCGACATCACCACCGTACCCAATGTGCCCGACAGCATGCTGTCCGATTGTCTGGTACCGGGCCTCGGCGCCGCGGTCATGCAACTAGTGCCCGGCCTGCCATTGCTAGACGGCAGCCGCTCAGAATGCAACTGGCGTACCGATGCTGACTCGGCACAGCCAGGAGCATTCGGCCCGGGCAACCTGCCCAGCCTGTTCAGCACCGACTACGTCGCCAACATGAACGACAGCTACTGGCTGAGCAACCCGGAGCAGCCACTGACCGGCTTTGCCGGCATCATCGGCCGGGAAGACTACGCCCAGAGCCTGCGTACCCGCATGGGCCATACCCTGGCACGGGAACGTCTTGCCGGGACAGACGGACTCAACGGCCATTTGGCGAGTAGCGAAAACATCCGCGACATATCACTCAACAGTCGTGTCTACAGTGCCGAGCGTCTCAAGACTCAAGTACTGGCAGCGGTCTGCGACAACAGCGCGCCAGCCAGTGAGCAGCAGGCTTGCCAAGTGCTCTCGACCTGGGACAACACCGGCAACCTCGACTCCAGGGGCGCACACATCTGGAGCGCGTTCTGGCTCAAGGTCAGGAACCTGAACTTGTATGCAACGCCATTCGATGCCAACGACCCAATCAACACCCCGGACGGGCTGAGCAACAGCACCGAGGTGCAGAACAGCCTGCGCACAGCCTTCTCGGCCAGCGTTTCGGAGTTGGTCGCCAGCGGTGTGGCACTGGATGCTCGGCTGGGGGACGTGCAGTTCTTCCTCAAGCCCGGCGAGCAGATCCCACAGTATGGCGGCGAGGGTTGGGAGGGCTATTTCACCGTGCTGCGCAACAGCTACATGCACGTCGTGGACTTTCCCGAGGATGAACCGGTAAGGGCCTACACCCTGGTATCCCACGCCCAGTCCACTGATCCCAGCAGCCCGCACTATTCGGACTACACCGAAGCCTACTCAGCCAAGCAATGGCATCGGGTACCCTTCACCCGTGAGCAGATAGAAGCGGCGCTGGAATCCAGCATTACCATCAACGAGTAAGTCCCCTTCCCTTCGGGTCCTGTGTAGCCAACGGCCGCCAGGACCCGAAGCGGAACCAATCCAGTCTCTTACACAGCAAAGCAGCCTAGCCAGCACGCTCACCAGTCCGTATAATCCGCGTCTGCTGCAAAAGTGCGGGCCCATAGCTCAGTTGGTCAGAGCAGGCGACTCATAATCGCTTGGTCGTAGGTTCAAGTCCTACTGGGCCCACCACTCCCTTCGGTCATGCTAGTCCTCATCGGACTATGCCGGCCCCGCTCGACAATGACGTCCCCCTTCATTCGCTACTCAAAACGAGCCCGGTTCTGATCCATCGATCGCCGCACGGTTGTTTTCATGTGCTTAGAGATATTCAGGTCATCACAGAGCGCGGGCCAAGCCTCAAGCGCACCCATCACGTCATTGATCAAGCGATCTACGTCCAAGTACTTGTAGGGCGCGCAAATACTCTTTATGAGCTGGTAGGTAGCCAGTCCACGCCCTTTAAAACTCGTAAAGTGTTCATCCGTGTGCCGACTTTGTAGTGGCGCATAGGTCAGATCGTATGCTGGCGCGAGCAACCATCCATCAGCGCCACGCACAAAGGCAAAGTTCTTGGCGTGATCGTCATGGTTGTGGAATAGCGCATTAAAAACCATAAGCCGTGCCATGCGCTCAACCTGGCCAGCACTTTTCGTTACCGTACTGGTTAGAGCCATCAAGTCTGCATAGTCCAATTCGGGCTGCTGATGGTTAGCGTAGAGGATACCGGCAGCAGTCATCATGTGAACCTTTGCCCCGCCAAGCAGGCGGTCAAACCGCCGGGTAGCAAAAAAACGCTCGCGCTCAGCGCCCTGCCCCGTGCTGATCAGCTCGCAGTCAGCCATTTCCAGCCCCGCTTGTTTGGCCAGCACTGAATAGGCGTATTCAACAGCCCCCGTCTCGGCATCATCGCCTGGTGCCCGGAATTTTACGATCCACTGCCCCATACCTGCCGGTGCATTATGGTAGACGGAGGTACAGTGCTCGAGATCTTCGGACAGGGCGACAATCACCTTTGGCCGCGCACCACCAGGCGAGCCACCCGCCAACCGCAATGCATCAAGGGTAGCCTCCGTCCCACCTGCCATCACCTGCTGCGACTCACGGTGTAGCGTCTCAAGGCTCAAGTAGCCGCCCTCTTCAACGCGCTCAACTATGGGGCTGTACTCAAGCGCACCCATGCCCCGATCGGCTATATACGCAAGGCGATCAAGCGGGGTAATTTGTCGAGGGCTCAGGTCAAAGGCTAACCGGAAAAACCGGTCCATCAACAACATACCCCAAGCATCTGGTAGCGACTCGGCAAAGGCGCCATGCAAGCCAGAATACACCTGCAGGTCTTTTGCCTGCTGTGGCTTGCCGTCATTGTCCATATTGAGAGGGGAGAGGTTGTAACCGCACTCAAGCCAACTCGAGTGATAAGTGAAATACAGCTGCCCATCGACCGCCAGTAATTCACCAACCGGTTGGCCATGCATGCTGACTTTCAGGTGGGTATGCTGCCTCATGTGCGACCCCGCTCACGCTTGGGTGCTTGCAATTGCTTGAGATTGACTGGAGCAGGCTTTTCAAACAACGCGCTGAAATGAGCGGTCGCATCAAGAGCCACTGCCAGTAAAACAAGATTGGGCAACGATATTACCCCGGTATCCTCAAGACGCTTTATGGTTGCAGCGGAAACCCCGGCTTTTTCAGCCAAAGTCGCCCGTGACAAGTTCTTTGAAAGGCGCAGTTCACGCGCCCTACCCCCAATTTCACGGAGAATATCGTCGGGTGAGCGCAGCGCATGGAGCAAAGCCATATATTCACCTTAATAATCATATATGACCAATTGTAGCATCATTTATCACTCAATTGATCATATATGATTAATACAAAGCCATCTAAGACCTTCGGTAGCTGGTTATCGCATACCTGTACTTCGCACTGCGTCGCAAAGCTCAGTCCCTACAGAAGATGCCAGGGGATTAGGATGACTAGACTCCCCTCCCCGCATAAACTGTTGGCCAGACTCTAGCTGGGCATGTGACGCTTGAGCACGACGGAACTGTTTCTGATTAAGGAGAATCTATGCGCGGTTTGCTGTTGATGGTGCTGTGCTGCGCCCTGTCTGCGCCAGCACTCGCCGAGTTACCTGCCTTTGAGCAGCGGCTGGTGCTGGCGGCGCTGGAGCGCACGCAGCACTCGGTACGCTACGACGGGTCTTACCTGCGTATCGACTATCCTGGGGGCGATGTACCGGCCAATATTGGTGTGTGCACAGACGTTATCATTCGCTCCTACCGTACACTGGGTATCGACCTGCAGCAGTTGGTGCATGAAGACATGAGCGCCAACTTCAGCAGCTACCCTTCCAAGCGCATCTGGGGGCTGAACCGCCCCGATACTAATATCGACCACAGGCGCGTGCCCAATTTGCAGAGGTTCTTCCAACGCCGCGGTTCAGAACTGCCTATCTCCACAGTGGCAACCGACTATCAACCCGGCGCCATAGTGACCTGGATGTTGCCGGGCAACTTACCGCATATAGGCATTGTCACAGACCAGATAGCCGCGGGCTCCGGGCAACCGTTGATTGTGCACAACATAGGTGCCGGGCCTAAGTTGGAGGATATGCTGTTTGCCTATCCGATTACCGGACATTATCAGTTTGTGCCCCAGGCCAACTGATTTGATGACCCCATGTCCAGGCTGGGCTCAACACGAGATATCCATGCGTAAAAACAGCGGCACCCATTACACAGCATGTTGTTCATGACGGCATCCAGGGCCACCTCACCTTCTGTGATCCCGAGACATCGGTGGATCATGGCGCTATGCGCGCTACTGACGCTCTTCTGCCTGCCTGTAGCCCAGGCTCAGCCGCCGGAAAGCGAGAGCCCTGCCGACATCGAGACCGCTGTCGAATACAGCCTTGAAGACCAGCGCATTCAGGCGCGCATAGCTGGCGTGTACCAACTGCTAGAGCCACTGGTCGGCGTAGAGGTAGAGGTCCGGGAGGGAGTGGTACTGCTATCGGGTTCGGTCTCGAACAACGTCCAGGCCGAAC
>JBKBSI010000232.1:0-5239 GCA_046291745.1 Pseudomonas sp.
GTGCTGCAGCCGCTCTTTATGGCGCTCCAGGGCTTCGGGTGTAACTTCTGGGCGGGCAAAATCGATGACTTCACCGTTATGATCCTCAATGCGTTCGATCAGGTAGGGTTTGACTGCGTAGCCGCCACTGGCAATGGTGGTATAGCCCTGAGCGATTTGCAGGGGAGTAAATTCAGGGGTGCCCAGCGAAGCCGAGAGGTGTCGCGGCAATTCTGCACGACTGAAGCCGAAGCGCTCCATGTAGGTTAGGGACTCATCTACCCCCAGGTCTTGCATCAAGCGGATGGAGACCAAGTTGCGTGAGCGATAAAGTGCCTCGCGAACCCGAATCGGGCCAAGGAAATCACCCCCGGCGTTGCGCGGCCTCCAGGCTGAATCCAGATATTCATCGACAAACACCAGGGGGGCATCGTTGACCATGGTTGCCGGTGAATAGCCGCTATCCAGCGCTGCACTGTAAAGAAACGGCTTGAAGCTGGAGCCTGGCTGGCGGCGTGCCTGGCTGACCCGGTTGTAGTTGCTTTGCAGGAATGAGAAGCCGCCGATCAGCGCCTGGATGCTGCCATCCTGAGGCGAAACAGAAACCAGCGCACTCTGCGCCGCCGGGATCTGACTCAGGAAGTAGCGTGTCTCTTCCTTGGGGATTACTCGAACGACGTCACCAACCTTCAGCACATCAGCGGGCTTGGACGGATTGGGTCCCATGCTGTTGGCATTCAGGTAGGGACGAGCCCAGCGCATTTCCTGCCAGTGGATTTCGCCCAGTGCACCGCCACGCAGTTGCACGGTCGCCTTGTCCTCAGTCACGCCAGTGACAAGCGCGGGCTGCAGACCACCAATGCTCCTGTGCTGGCGCAACAATTTTTGCCATTCGTCGGGTTTTGCTTCGGGATACTGTGCTTCCGGACCTCGATAGCCATGGCGCTGGTCGTAGGTCATGAGACCTGTGCGCAAAGCCGTATTGGCCAGTTCCTGTAGCGTGCTATCGACCGTCGTATAGACATGGTAACCGTTGGTGTAAGCCAGGTCGCCAAAGCGGTCAAGCATCTCCAAACGAGCCATCTCGGCAACGTAGGGGGCTTCCATTTCGGGGTTGGCGCCGTGGTTGCGGGCGGAAATGGGCGTGGCAATGGCCTCGTCGTAAGTTGCCTGATCGATATACCCCAAACCCAGCATGCGGCCGAGAATCCAGTCGCGGCGCAGTAGTGTGCGTTGCGGGTTGGAAATGGGGTTGTAGCGTGAGGGGGCCTTGGGCAATCCGGCAATCATGGCCAGGTCGGCAAGGGGAAGTTCGTCGATGGATTTGCCGTAATACACCTGTGCGGCAGCTTCGATTCCATAGGCACGGTTGCCTAGATAGATCTTGTTGACGTACAGTTCAAAAATCTCGCGCTTGCTGAGGCTTCGTTCGATTTGCAGAGCGAGTAGTATCTCGTTGAACTTGCGAGAGAAGACTCGATCGCTGGTGAGAAAGTAGTTCTTTGCGACCTGCATGGTTATGGTGCTACCACCGGTCTGAATCTGTCCGCTCTGGACCAATTCTGTGGCTGCACGTACCAGACTCTTGGGGTCGACTCCGTGATGGTTGAGGAAGTTGTCATCTTCCGCAGCCAGGATGGCGTTGATGAAATCAGCAGGCACGTCTTCATAGCGGATTGGGATGCGGCGCATTTCGCCGAATTCTGCTATCAATTTGCTATCTGTGCTATATATCCGCAAAGGGGTTTGTAATTGCAGGTCCCGGAGGCTTTCAACATCCGGCAAAGCAGGGCTAAGATAGAGCGCAATGCCGCTCAAGCCCAGAATCGGGGCGCTTAGCAAGGCAAGAAGTGACCAAAATAGAATTTTTAAGAAGCGCATAAGGGACCAGCAAATTCCCTGTCAAATGAATTGGTTAGCGTAGTTGCTAGGTGAGAACGGGTTATCAGTCTGCATTATAAGCGTATTTTTTTTGATTTAGCTATTTGCGCTTGTACAAGGACTGTTATTTAATGTAGGAAAACATAAACCGTCCGTAAGTGTCGGATGCTGATAGGAAATTGGCTGTGCTAGGGCTCATAAAGAAAAAAGCGAATACGCTACTGGGCATCGACATCAGTTCCACTACGGTGAAACTGCTTGAACTCAGTCGCTCCGGAAACCGCTACAAGGTCGAGGCCTATGCGGTTGAACCTCTCCCATCTAGTGCGGTGGTAGAGAAAAACATCGTCGAGCTTGAGGGTGTCGGCCAGGCATTGGAGAAAGTCCTTGCCCGGTCCCGAACCTCTCTCAAGCAGGCGGCCGTCGCAGTTGCCGGCTCAGCGGTGATCACCAAGACCATCGAAATGGATGCGGATCTTGATCCCGACGAGATGGAAGAGCAGATCAAGCTCGAGGCGGACCAGTACATCCCCTACCCCCTTGACGAAGTGGCCATCGACTTCGAGGTGCAGGGGCCTTCCCCACGCAACCCCGAACGAGCTGAAGTGCTTCTGGCGGCCTGCCGACGCGAGAACGTCGACATCCGCGAGGCGGCGCTGGCTTTGGCTGGTCTTGGGGCGCGAGTGGTTGAGGTGGAAGCCTACGCCATGGAGCGCGCCTGCGAGCTGGTGATCGATCAGCTTGATGGTGACCGGGATGAGATGACTGTTGCGGTCATCGACATCGGCGCCACCATGATGACGCTCAGCGTGCTCAGCAAGGGTCGTATCATCTACACCCGTGAGCAACTGTTCGGCGGCAAGCAACTGACTGACGAGATTCAGCGTCGGTACGGTCTGCCGCAGGAAGAGGCGGGTCTGGCCAAGAAGCAGGGCGGGTTGCCTGACGACTACGAGACAGAAGTGCTCGGGCCGTTCAAGGATGCCGTGGTTCAGCAGGTTTCCCGCTCGCTGCAGTTCTTCTTCGCCGGTGGCCAGTACAACGATGTCGATTACATCTTGCTGGCGGGCGGTACCGCCTCGATTCCTGGTCTCGACCAGTTGATCCAGCAAAAAATCGGCACCACAACGCTGGTAGCCAACCCCTTTGCAAATATGACCCTGTCAAACAAGGTCAATGCCGTAGCGCTCAGTAACGACGCACCGGCATTGATGATTGCCTGTGGTCTGGCAATGAGGAGTTTCGACTAATGGCTCGCATTAACCTGTTACCCTGGCGCGAGCAGCTCAGGGAAGAGCGCAAGAAGGAATTTCTTGTCACCCTCGGGCTGATATTTTTCCTTGCTGTCGTATTGATTGTTCTGGGCGACCGCTATCTGAACGGCAAGATCGAGCATCAGAACGCCCGCAACTCCTTTCTTCAATCCGAAATCACCCTCCTCGAAGCGCGGATCAAGGAGATCGAACAGTTGCAGGCGCGGCGTACGCAACTACTAGATCGCATGAAGATTATTCAGGATCTGCAGGGCAATCGCCCGGTCATTGTCCGGGTGTTCGACGAGATGGCGCGGACTTTGCCGGATGGTGTTTACTTTACGTCCGTGAGCAAGAGTGGTCCTGTGGTCAGCATCAAGGGTGGGGCTGAATCCAATAGCCGGGTTTCCAACCTGATGCGGCAGATGGATGCCTCGGACTGGCTGGCGTCGCCAAACCTTACAGCAGTGCGGGCGGTAACTTCGGGCGGCGTGGATCAGGCTAACGAGTTTCAGTTGTCGGTGCGGCAGACTGACCCGGCAGCTGGATCTGCTGATGGACAGGGAGCGCAGCAATGAGCCTTTCTCAAGCCAAGGAAAGTTTTAAGAAAATCGATATCAATAATATCGATTTCAATAACGTCGGTGGTTGGCCCGGAGCACTCAAGTTCATAGTTGCTCTGATCCTGCTGGTGGCACTGTTGTTTGCCGGTTATCACTTTCATCTCAAAGATCTCCAGGCGACATTGGAGCGGGAAGAGGGGAGAGAAAATACCCTGCTACAGGAATTCACCGATAAGTCTTTTCGCGCCGCCAATCTCGAGGCTTACAAAGAGCAACTCGAAGAGATAGAGGAGCGGTTTGGTACTTTGTTACGCCAACTGCCAAGCGATACTGAGGTGCCAGGACTGCTTGAGGACATTACCCAGATGGGCCTCAATAGTGGTCTGGAGTTCGAGTCTATTACGCTTGAGCCTGAGTCGGCCCAGCAGTTTTATATCGAACTGCCAATCAAGATCGTTGTGCAGGGCAGCTACCACGACATAGCAACTTTTGTCAGCAGCGTTTCAGGTTTGCCGCGTATTGTCACCTTGCACGACTTCACCATTGTGCCGGTCACCGCGGGTAATCCAGACCTGCTGAAAATGGATATTCTCGCCAAAACCTATCGCTACAATGAGTCAGGAGGCCAGCAATGAAAATGCACAAGCGTGTGTTGGGCCTGGCCCTGACAGTACCGATGTTAATGTTAGCAGGCTGCGGTGGTGGCAACTTCGATGATCTGCAGGCAAAGATGGAGCAGATACGTGCGCGTCCTGCCGGAACCATTGAGCCATTGCCGCGCTTTCAGCCATACGAGGCGTTCACCTACAGCGCCACCTCCCTGCGCAGTCCCTTTCAGCCACCGATCAGAATTGATCTGACCCAGCGTCAAAGGGGCTCCCAGGACATCAAGCCGGATGAGGATAGAACAAGGCAGTTTCTCGAGGGCTTCAATATCGAAGGTTTCGAAATGGTGGGTATCCTGAGTAACCAGGACGGTATGCAGGCATTGGTTCGCGGTGCCGGCAGTGTGCACAGGGTCAGGGTTGGTGACTATCTGGGTCGTAACCACGGCCGTATTACCAGTATCGAAGAAGGCCGTGTCGACGTTGTCGAAATCGTCCCGGACGGTGAAGGCGGTTGGTTGGAGCGCCCGCGAACGCTCAGCTTGCCTGAGCGCGGATAAGTCAACCAGGGAGAGAAAATCATGAACTGCAAACAGTCACGCGTGGAACGCAATCAAATGCCTTTAACCAGGAAAGTTACCCTCGCAGCAGTCCTTGCACTGCTGAGTCCGTTGGCCTTGGCGGCCAACCTCAAGAATCTCGACGTGGCATCTTTGCCGGGCGAGCGGGTTGAGCTCAAGCTTACTTTTGATGAGCCGGTCGGCGCAGCGCCAAAGGGTTACACCATCGACCAGCCTGCGCGCATAGCGATTGATCTGCCAGGCGTAAAGAATCAGTTAGGGCAGCGCAACCGCGAGCTCGGGCTGGGTAATGCCCGCAGCGTCACCGTGGTTGAGGCCAACGACAGGACCCGTCTGATCATCAATCTGACCAACATGGTTCCCTATGCGACCCGGGT
>JBKBSI010000233.1:0-5239 GCA_046291745.1 Pseudomonas sp.
GTAGATCAGACCCATATCGGCGTCTGCAGCGCTCTCGACAATGCCATCTTCCAGGCAGCGAACGGTTTCAAGACACAGCGGAACCATCATGATTTCAACGATTTCTTCGTCGGTGAATTCACGCTGTTCGAGCACAATCGGCTTGAGCAGATCGTAGGCCTCTGGATCGACAACCTTCTTCGGCTTGCCCTTCTTGTCCATCTCGTAGGCGTAGAAGCCCTTGCCGGTCTTCTGACCCAGACGATTGGCTTCATACATGACGTCGACAGCAGTCTTGGTCTTGTCGGCCATGCGGTCCGGATAACCTTCAGCCATGACATCGCGGCCGTGGTGACCGGTATCCATGCCTACCACATCCATCAGGTAGGCCGGGCCCATGGGCCAGCCGAATTTTTCCATCAGTTTGTCGACGCGCTGGAAGTCAGCACCCATGCCGATCAGGCGGGCAAAGCCACCGAAATACGGGAACAGGATACGGTTGACCAGGAAGCCGGGACAGTCATTGACTACAACCGGGGTTTTGCCCATTTTCTTGGCGTATGCCACGGTAGTAGCAATGGCCTTTTCGCTGGACTTCTCGCCACGGATAACCTCAACCAGCGGCATCATGTGCACGGGGTTGAAGAAGTGCATGCCGCAGAAGTTTTCCGGGCGCTTGAGCGCCTTGGCCAGGAAGTTGATGGAGATAGTCGAGGTGTTGGAGGTGATGATTGCATCCTCCTTGACCACGCCTTCCACCTCAGCCAGCACTGCGTGCTTGACCTTGGGGTTCTCGACAACGGCCTCAACAACGATATCCACATCGCCAAAATCACCATAGGACATGGTCGGGCGAATGGCATTCAGCGCCTTGGCCATCTGGTCAGGCTTCATGCGGCCCTTGGCTACGCGGCTACCGAACAGCTTGGCAGCTTCGTCCAGACCCATCTGGATGCCTTCTTCGCGAATATCCTTCATCAGGATCGGCGTACCTTTGGAAGCAGACTGGAAAGCGATACCGCCACCCATGATGCCTGCACCCAGCACAGCCGCCAGATTGACCTCACCGGCCTTCTTGTCGTACTGCTTGGCCTTGCCTTTCAGCGCCTGATCATTCAGGAACAGACCGACCAGCGCCTGAGCAACGGAAGTCTTGGCCAGCTTGGCAAAACCAGCTGCTTCGATTTCCAACGCTTTTTCGCGGCCATGGGCTGCGGCTTTCTGGATGGTCTTGATCGCTTCAACCGGGGCTGGGTAGTTCGGGCCGGCCTGGCCAGCAACGAAACCCTTGGCGGTTTCGAACGCCATCATCTGTTCGATGGTGTTGAGCTTGATTTTTTCGAGCTTGGGCTGACGCTTGGCCTTGTAGTCCAGTTCGCCACTGATGGCGCGCTTGACCAGGTCCAGAGCAGCGGCATGCAGCTTGCCGTCTTCGACAACAGCGTCAACAGCACCCATTTTCAGGGCCTTGTCGGCACGGTTCTCGGAGCCGCCGCAGATCCACTCGATGGCGTTATCCACACCGATCAGACGCGGGGTACGCACGGTACCGCCGAAGCCCGGGTAGATACCCAGTTTGACTTCTGGCAGACCGACTTTGGCGCTGGCTGCCATGACACGGTAGTCACAGGCCAGGCACATTTCAAAGCCACCGCCCAGCGCCATACCGTTGATGGCAGCTACTGTGGGGACATTGAGGTCTTCAAAGGCGTTGAAGATCTTGTTGGCTTCCAGGTTGCCGGCAACCAGATCGGCCTCGGGCAGCTGGAAGGTATTGACGAATTCGTTGATGTCGGCGCCGACGATAAACACGTCCTTGCCGCTGGAAACGATAACGCCCTTGACGCTGCTGTTGGACTGAATGGCCTCGACGGCTGCTTGCAGCTCCGCCAGGGTGGCACGATTGAACTTGTTGACAGACTCGCCCTGCAGATCGAACTTGAGTTCGACGATGCCGTCTTCAAGGGCTTGAACCGTGATGGCTTTACCTTCGTAAATCATCAACTGATCTCCACGCTATGAAAGCACTTGAGAAACACCAGCTCCGCGCGTCTTGCCTGAATGACAGTCAAGGGCCCGTAGGGTGTCGTGATAGTTCCCGGCGCAATGATCTTCCGACTAGATATCAGAAAATTCATACGCTTGTTTGATTCGGGTGTGCACACCTTCGTGCAATTCGGCTCCGTTGTCAATCGGCAGACCTCTGGCCAGCCGCCATCGAACTCGAAAAAACCTTATGAAACCAACGTCTTGTTGTTTCCAATCAATAGCTTGAAGCAGCTATCTGATACTGTGCTGAAACTGACCTGCTAGCACCTAAGCAACACTTTCACGCATGGGTGCCAGGGCCTCATCCAGCGCGGTCAAGTCGTCCAACCGATCCGGTTCAGGCCATAGCACCAGCACTGAATGGGCCTGGCGCTCCAACCGAACCACACCGGCAGGCAAGGCCTCTAGCACCGCGTCGACCCCGGCCGCTTCACTGCTGCCATAGATCCAGCGCCAGCCTTCACCCTCTCGCTGACAACTGAACTCGCGGCTCAGCGGGCAACGCTGCAACGACTGACGATAGCCTATACACCGGGCCAGCGCCGGGTCATTGGCGAGCTCCGGCTGACGTTCGACCCTGTAACCGAGCTTACGTGCGGCTTCGCGCAATCTATTTACATGCAGAGTGCGCCCCCGGGGCAGCAATTTGGCCAGACTGCTGATCAGTATGGCCGCCACCAGCCCCATGATTATCCAGCTTAGCGGCATACCACCTCCGAGACGCGGATGGTCGTTCGCCTGCGGCGCTGGACGGATGCACAAAGACTGTTACTATCAGGGGGAAAAACTGGAGAAAACTGCATGCTCTACTCTCATGTGTTGGTCGCCGTCGATCTGATCGACGAGTGCCGTTCGGTTGCCGATCACGCCCTGACCCTGTCCAGAGCACTGGATGCCAGGCTGACACTGCTGCATGTAGTAGAACCACTGGCCATGGCCTACGGCGGCGATGTCCCCATGGACCTGTCGATGCTCCAGCAGCAACAGTTTGAGCAGGCCAAGGAACGCATGCAGCTGTTTGCCGCCGATTATGGCCTGCCTGAAGATCAACTGCAGATTGCCTTCGGTCACCCGCGCCAGGAAATCCACCGAGTCGCTACCGACAATGACTGCGACCTTATTGTAGTCGGCAGTCATGGCCGTCATGGCCTCGCCCTGCTACTGGGCTCCACCGCAAACGATGTGTTGCACGGCGCGCCCTGCGATGTCATTGCCGTGAGGCTGGGCAAGAACAAGAAGTAGCTGCAAGCTGCAAGCTGCAAGCTGCAAGCTGCAAGCTGCAAGCTGCAAGCAATTGTGGTGCTTTACGCCAAGCCTGCAACCCTCTCTAGCCACTTTTTTATTGAAGCTTTACCGCTTACGCCGGGCTTCGCTTTTTCTTGAAACTTGAAACTTGCGACTTGGAGGCTAACCCCCAGCCGCCTCCTCCAACTCCGCCCAACGCTCCATGGCCTGATCCAGTTCTGCCTGCTTGGCAGCAATGGCGTCGAGCACCGGCGCAGTCTGGTCAATTGGCTTCTGGTAAAAGGCCGGATCACTGACCTGGGCCTGCAGCGCTTGCAGCTCGGCCTCGATCTTTTCCATCTGCGCTGGCAGCGCATCCAGCTCACGCTGCAGTTTGTAGCTGAGCTTGACCTTCGAGCTGGCTGTGGCCGCAGCAGGGGTAGCTGGTGCAGCAGCAATTACAGGAGCCACCTCTGGACTTGGCGTATCTGCGGCCATGGCGCCGGAGTCCCATTCAGCGAGGGATTCGACCTTGCCGCCCTGGCGTAGCCAGTCGGCGTAACCACCGACATATTCACGCACCTTGCCGTGGCCTTCGAATACCAGGCTGCTGGTAACCACGTTATCGAGGAAGGCCCGGTCGTGACTGACCAGCAGTACGGTGCCATCAAATCCGGCCAGCACTTCTTCCAGCAGCTCCAGGGTTTCCACATCCAGGTCGTTGGTCGGTTCGTCGAGCACCAGCATGTTGGCCGGTTTGCTGAACAACCGGGCTAGCAACAGCCGGGCGCGCTCACCCCCGGACAATGCCTTGACCGGTGTGCGCGCACGTTCGGCCGAGAACAGGAAGTCACCCAGATAGCTGATGACATGCCGCCGCTCGCCATTGATCTCGATAAAATCCCGACCTTCGGAAATATTGTCGATAACCGTGCGTTCCAGATCCAGTTGCGCGCGCAACTGGTCAAAATAGGCCACTTCCAGCTTGGTACCGTGCTTGACCGAACCGCTAGTGGGCTCGAGCTGACCCAGCAGCAGCTTGAGCAGGGTACTCTTGCCCGAGCCGTTGTTGCCGATCAGGCCGATACGATCTCCGCGGATCACGTTCAGGGTCAGATCACGCACCAGCGGTACATGACCGGGCCAGGCGAAGCTGATCTTGTCCAGCTCGATAACCCGTTTGCCCGAGGACTCGGCGGTCTCCAGTTGGAAGCTGGCCTTGCCCTGCCGCTCCAGACGTTGCGCCCGCTCGTCGCGCATCGCCTTGAGGGCGCGTACACGACCCTCGTTACGGGTGCGACGGGCCTTGATGCCCTGGCGAATCCAGACCTCCTCTTGCGCAAGCTTTTTATCAAACAACGCATTGGCCGTAGCTTCAGCCGCAAGCTGCTGTTCCTTGTGCTCAAGAAAGCTGACGTAGTTGCCCTGCCAATCGATCAGTTGCCCGCGATCAAGCTCCATGATGCGCGTCGCCAGCGCCTGCAGGAACTGCCGGTCGTGGGTAATAAAGAGTACAGCGCCACGGAAGTCCAGCAACACCTGCTCCAGCCAGTCAATGGTATGGATATCCAGGTGGTTGGTTGGCTCGTCGAGCAGCAGCACGTCTGGCTCCGCGACCAGAGCCTGGGCCAGCAACACGCGGCGGCGCCAGCCCCCGGAGAGTTCCGACATGGCCTTGTCAGCTGGCAGGCCCAGACGTGTCAGCGTGGTTTCCACCAACTGGTTAAGGCGCCAGCCGTCCTTTGCTTCCAGGCGCTCCTGAACCTTTTCCAGTTGATTCAGCTCAGCTTCGCCCATCTCGCCATGAATCAGGTGATGATATTCGGCCAGGAGCTCACCCACGCCTTCCAGACCCGCTGCGACAACGTCGTAGACCAGGCTTTGATCCGCCTTTGGCAACTCCTGGGGCAATTGTCCGATTTTCAGCCCCGGCGCATACCAGATTTCGCCCTCATCGCTGCTTTGCTCAGCATTGAGCAGCTTGAAC
>JBKBSI010000234.1:0-5154 GCA_046291745.1 Pseudomonas sp.
CCAAGCATCGTCCAGCGCCAGGGGCAGATTATCGTACTCAGCTCGCTGTCCGGCTTCGCCCCATTGTTGTATCGCAGTGCCTACAATGCCAGCAAACACGCGTTGCACGGCCTGTTCGAGACCCTGCGCATGGAGGTTCGGCCCCAGGGCGTCAATGTCATGCTGGTTACCCCCGGTTATACCGCCACCGATATTCGCAAGAACGCCCTGGTCGGCGACGGCTCGATCAATCAGCAGAGCATTGCCGCACCCTTCAAGGTTGCGTCCCCGAGCGACGTGGCTGACGAGATTTATCGTGGCGCGGTCAAACGGCGCAAGCTGATGGTGCTCTCGAATGTCGACTGGCGGGCACGGCTGCTGGCGCGCTTCTTCCCCGGCCTGTTTGAACGCTGGATGTTGCCCAAGCTGTCAGGCGTCAAGCCGAGCCGTTGAGGTAATCGATTACGCCCTGGGCGGCATGGCGGCCACTGGCAAAGCAGGCTGTCAGCAGATAGCCGCCAGTAGGTGCCTCCCAGTCGAGCATTTCCCCAGCGCAGAACACCCCCGGCATCTGCCGCAGCATCAAGGTCTGGTCCAGCGCCTGCTGTCGCACGCCACCGGCACTGCTGATCGCCTCGTCGAGCGGACGCATGCCGGTCAATTTAATCGGCAGCGCCTTGATACCCGCCGCCAGCCGCTGTGGGTCCAGCATCACTTGCTTGTCCAGGCACTCGTGCAGCAGCGCCGTCTTTACCGCGTCCAGCCCGGCACGCTTGCGCAGCACCGAGGCCAGCGTCTGACCGCGACGGGGTTGCGCAAGAATTTCCACGAGTTGTGCTTGGGAACGATCCGGCGCCAGGTCTAGTAGCAACTGCGCTGAGCCATGGGCCAACAGTTGATCACGTAGCGGTGCAGACAGAGCATAGATCAGACTGCCCTCCAGACCGTCATGGGTCAGTACACATTCACCGCGTTGCACCTGCTGCGTGCCGTCGGGCAGTTGCACCTGAGCGATCACCTGCTTTAACGGCTGACCGGCAAAGCGCTGGCTGAGAAAGGCTGTCCACTGGCAGGTAAAGCCGCCGTTGGCGGGCAGTAGCTCGCGCACATCGACGGCCTGCTCCTGCAGCAGATTGACCCAGGCGCCGTCCGAGCCCAGGCGCGCCCAACTGCCGCCGCCCAGTGCCAGAATCACCGCATCGAAGGTCTTCTGCTGTGGCCCCTGGGGGGTATCGAACTGCCATTCGCGCTGCGCATTCCAGCCAGTCCAGCGGTGCCGGTTATGCAGGGTCACGCCATGCTCGCGCAGGCGCCGGAGCCAGGCTCGCAGCAGCGGTGCGGCTTTCATATCCGTGGGGAAGACCCGGCCCGAGGAGCCAACAAAGGTATCTATACCCAAGCCGTGTATCCATTCGCGCAGTTGGGTCGCGTCCAGCCCTGCCAGCCACTCGCCAACCCAGGGGCTGGCCTCGCGGTAGCGGGCGTTGAACGCAGCGGGGGCTTCGGAATGGGTGATGTTCATGCCGCCGACCCCGGCCAGAAGAAACTTGCGGCCTACCGAGGGCATGGCGTCGTAGACGTGCACCTCCAGCTTCGCCAAAGCCAGGGTTTCAGCCGCCATCAGACCGGCTGGACCGGCGCCGATTACGGCTACACAGGGCTTGGAAGGGCAGGGCATGGGTGGTCCATTTGGCTGACGGGTAGAATCGCGCAGTTTACCCCAATCCCCGTTCCTGCCATATCCGTGCGGCGCTGTGATGCAGAATGCCGTGGCGCCGGGCCAGGGCCTCACGGTCATTGTCATAGCCGCCACCAATCACCGCGCAGACCGGAATATCCCTGGCCAGACAGTGGTCGATAACCTGCGTGTCGCGCCGGGCAATGCCCTCATCGGTGAGATTCAGATAGCCGAGGGCATCCTGCTGATGCACATCCACCCCGGCATCGTAGAGCACCAGATCAGGCTGATAGAGGGGCAGGAGATAGTTCAGCACGTCATCGACAATCCGCAGGTAGCCCTCATCATCAAGCTGCCTGGGTAGCGGGATATCCCAATCGCTCTGTGCCTTGCGCGCGGGAAAATTGTTCTCGCAGTGCAGTGAGACAGTGATGGCATCGGCGTCATGCTCAAGAATGCGCGCGGTACCGTCGCCCTGGTGCACGTCGCAATCAAAGATCAGTATGCGTTGTACGCGGCCACTGGCGAGCAGGTAACGGGCCATGATCGCCAGGTCATTGAAAATGCAGAAGCCTGAGGCAAAGTCATGGTGGGCGTGGTGCGTGCCGCCAGCCAGGTGGCAGGCCAGCCCATGTTTCAATGCCAGCTCGGCGGTCAGTAGCGAGCCGCTGACTGCCCGCACGGTGCGCCTGGCCAAGGCCTCACTCCAGGGCAAGCCCATACGCCGCAACTCCGCCGGTGCCAAGCTATTGTTCAGGAAGCGACTGACATACCCGCGATCGTGGGCCAGACTTAACATATCGGCGTCACAGGGCTGTTCCGGGCTAAACAGATTTGCTCCATGCAACAGGCCGGTAGCGCGCAGGTGATCGTGCAGGCGCACAAACTTGTCCATCGGAAAGCGATGGCTGCTTGGGAAGCTGAAGCTGTAATCGGCATGGTAGACGAGGGGCAGGTCCAAGCGTCAGTACCTTGTAATGCAAGTGAGGCCAGTATGCTTGCTGCTTTTGTCCACCGGCAAGCTTCGCAGCATTACCAAAAGCTGCCGCGCAGCGGTTAGAATGTCCCGCTATGCGACAGTCTGTCGCGACCTGGTTGAATTCGAGTCCGGCCAACGTGCCGGCTGTCGTCGAGGAACAAGCACTATGACCGAAATGCTGGATGACCTGGTTAGCCTGTTGGCGCTGGAGAAAATTGAGGAAAATCTGTTTCGTGGCCTGAGCCAGGATCTGGGTTTCAAACAGCTTTTTGGTGGCCAGGTGTTGGGACAATCCTTGTCCGCAGCCAGTCAGACGGTAGATGCCGAGCGTCATGTGCATTCGGTGCATGGCTACTTTCTGCGTCCCGGCGACGCCAGTCTGCCGATCATTTATCAGGTCGACCCGCTGCGCGACGGCGGCAGTTTTACTACCCGTCGGGTCCAGGCCATTCAGAAGGGCAAGCCGATCTTCACCATGATCAGCTCCTTTCAGGGTGATGAGGAGGGCTACGCCCACCAGGCACAAATGCCAGATGTGGCCGGCCCTGAAGATCTGCGTAACGAAACCGAGTTGACCCGCGATTATCAGCACCTTTTGAGCGAGCAGGTGCGCGAAAAAATACTGGTGGACAAGCCAATCGAGATTCGCCCCGTGGAGCTGTTCAATCCGTTCAAACCGCAGTCCGCCGAACCGGTGCGGCACATGTGGTTCCGTGCCGATGGCCGCTTGCCTGACGACCCGCAACTGCACCGTTACCTGCTCGCCTATGCCTCGGATTTCCACCTGCTGGGTACCGCCATGCTGCCCCATGCGGTGTCGTCCTGGACGCCCGGGATGCAGGTCGCCAGTCTTGATCACTCGATCTGGTATCACCAGCCTTTGCGCATGGACGACTGGCTGTTATACGCCATGGACAGTCCCTCGGCCAGCGGCTCGCGGGGTCTCTCGCGTGGGCAGATCTTCAATCGCGAGGGTGTGCTGGTAGCGTCGATCACCCAGGAATCGCTGATGCGCAAGGTCCAGCGCTGAGCATGCACAGGCTGCAGGGCTGGGTGTTTGACCTGGATGGAACCCTGACGCTGGCGCAGCATGATTTTGCTGAAATCAGGCGTCAGCTCGGAGTGCCCGCCGAGGACGATATTCTTGGCTATATGCAGTGTCTACCGGCGGACGAGCAGCCGGATTTCCGCCAGCAACTGGATGCTATTGAGCTGCGTCTGGCCACGGAGGTGCAGCCAGCGCCCGGCGCTCACGAACTGATTCGCTACCTGCACGAGAGTGGTAGGCAGATTGGTATTCTCACCCGTAATCTGCATCAGGTAGCGGTGTCTTCGCTGGAGGTGCTAGGCGTGCTCGACTGCTTTGCCCCACAGGCCATTCTCGGGCGTGCCGAAGCCCTGCCTAAACCGGACCCGGACGGTATTCACCGGCTGTTGGGTCAATGGTCGCTAGGCACGCAGGAGGCGGTGATGGTCGGAGATTTTCGCTTTGACCTGGAAGCGGGAAGGGCCGCAGGCTGCCATACCTGTCTGCTGCACGAGAAAAATGGTTGGCCGGAACTGGCCGATTGGCACCTGCCAGATTGTCACGCTCTGCTGGGAATGTTGCAGCGCTAGCGCTACATGCTCAGGCGCATGGACAGGTCCACGGCCTTGATATCCTTGGTCAGGCTGCCGATGGAAATGTAATCCACCCCGGTTTCTGCCACGCTGCGCAATGTGGTTTCGTTGATGCCGCCTGAGGCTTCCAGCGCTGCTCGTCCGGCTGCCAAGCGCACCGCTTCAAGCATATCGGCGTGGCTCAGCTCATCCAGCATGATGATGTCTGCTCCGGCCTCCAGGGCCTGGCGCAGTTCATCAAGACTCTCGACTTCCACTTCCACCGGCTTGCCCGGCGCCAACAGGCGCGCCTGGGCCACTGCCTGGGCAATGCCGCCGCAGGCAGCAATGTGGTTTTCCTTGATCAGAAAGGCGTCGAACAGGCCGATACGGTGATTGTCGCAGCCGCCACAGGTCACTGCGTACTTCTGCGCCATGCGCAGTCCTGGCAAGGTCTTGCGGGTATCCAGCAGGCGCACAGGGGTGCCCTCGACCAGTGAGGCGAAATAACGGCTGCGGGTAGCGGTGGCGGAAAGTGTCTGAATAAAGTTCATCGCACTGCGCTCGGCAGTCAACAAACCACGCGCCGGTCCGCTCAACTGACAGAACACCTGTCCGGGCTGCATCAGGCCGCCATCTTCGACCAGCCATTGCACCTGGATCTGCGGGTCGACTTGACGGAACACCTCATCTGCCCAGGCAGTACCACAGAGCGTGGCGGCTTCGCGGGTCAGAATGGTAGCTGTTGCTTGCGTATGCGCCGGAATCAGTGCTGCGGTGATGTCTCCGGAGCCCACGTCTTCGGCCAGTGCGCGTTGCACATCATCGATGATGGTCTGGCGTAGGTTGTCGAGGGTCAGATTGGGCATGAAGGGCTCCATCGCGGATCGGCATCAGTCGGCGAGTATACCCGATTGCA
>JBKBSI010000235.1:0-5137 GCA_046291745.1 Pseudomonas sp.
CGGCCACATGGTACTCTCCACCCTACACACCAATAGCGCCGCAGAAACACTTACCCGCTTGCGCAATATGGGTGTGCCGTCGTTCAATATTGCAACCTCGGTCAACCTCATTATCGCCCAGCGTCTTGCGCGCCGTCTGTGCAAGAGCTGCAAGAAGCCCATGGAAGTGCCCAAGGATGTACTGGTTGAAGAGGGTTTCAGTCAGGAAAAAATCGATGCCGGTATCACAATATTCGGCCCTGTGGGTTGCGAAAATTGCAAGGATGGTTATAAAGGACGTGTGGGCATCTATGAAGTAGTTAAAATAACTCAGGCGATGCAGCGTATTATCATGGAAGACGGCAACTCCATACAGATTGCTGATGTTGCCCAGCAAGAAGGATTCAGAAGCTTGCGCCAGTCCGCCCTGCTCAAGGTGGAGCAGGGTGTAACAAGTCTGGCGGAAGTCAACCGAGTGACCAAGGATTAAGTCATGGCGCAACAAGCAGCGTTAAAAAGGAAAGCGATCACAGCCAAAAAGGCCAAAGCGGACAAGACTGTACCCTTCAAATGGGAAGGCAAGGACCGCAAAGGCACTAAGGTTACAGGTGAAATTCAGGGCACCAACCCTGCCCTGATCAAGGCTCAATTGCGTAAGCAAGGCGTGCTGGTCACCAAAATCAGCAAGAAATCAACGCTCTTCAGTTCGCGCGCGAAAAAGATCAAACCGCTTGATATCGCTTTTTTCACCCGCCAACTAGCGACGATGATGGCCTCTGGCGTGCCGATTATCCAGGCCTTCGAGATCATCGCTGAAGGGTCGGAAAACCCGAACATGCGCAAGCTCGTAGATGAGATCAAGGTCGATGTTGCCGCGGGTAACACCTTGGCCGATTCTCTGCGTCAGCATCCCAAGTATTTTGACGACCTTTTTTGCAACCTTGTAGAGTCCGGTGAACAGTCTGGTCGGCTTGAGTCATTGCTCGATCGAATCGCAACGTATAAGGAAAAGACTGAAGCGCTAAAATCCAAGATCAAGAAGGCGATGACTTACCCTATATCCGTGGTGGTGGTAGCCATTATTGTTACCGCCATTCTGTTGCTAAAAGTCGTGCCGCAGTTCCAGGAAGTATTCGCCAACTTCGGCGCGCAGTTGCCTGGCTTTACTCTTTTTGTAATCGGCGTTTCGGAATGGTTGCAAAGCTGGTGGTTCGTGGTCTTGGTAGGCTTCATAGTAATTGGTTATGTCTATTCCCAAGCTCACCTACGCTCGAAGAAGTTCCGCGATGGGGAAGATAGAACCTTGCTCAAAGCACCTATCATTGGCGATATTATTTATAAGGCTGCCGTAGCACGCTATGCGCGGACTCTTTCCACGACTTTTGCTGCAGGTGTTCCATTGGTCGATGCACTGGACTCGGTTGCAGGGGCCGCAGGCAACGTGGTGTTCTATAACGCGGTAATGCAGATCAAGGAAGACGTGTCCGCCGGTTCACAGCTAAACTTCTCCATGCGTACCACCAACGTCTTCCCGGCGCTGGCCGTGCAAATGGCCGGCATCGGCGAAGAATCGGGTAATCTTGACGGCATGCTTGAGAAGGTCGCAGACTACTATGAAGCCGAAGTGGACAACGCAGTAGACAACTTGACCACTCTTCTGGAGCCCCTGATCATGTCTGTCTTGGGGGTATTGGTTGGCGGTCTGATTATCGCCATGTACCTCCCAATCTTCCAGCTCGGTGCCGTCGTCTAAACCATGCATCTACTCAACTATCTGGCCAGCCACGTGCTGGCCTTTGTTTTGTTGGCGGGCCTACTGGGTCTGATCGTTGGCAGCTTTCTCAACGTGGTGACCCACCGTCTGCCCAAGATGATGGAGCGCGACTGGCTTCGTCAGGCCCGTGAGATGCTCGAGCCCGAGATCGAGCAGCCCGATCAAGCACCTTACAACCTTATCCTGCCGCATTCCCATTGTCCGCACTGCAAGACCGAGATCAAGGCCTGGCAGAACCTGCCGCTCATCAGCTACCTGCTGCTACGTGGCCGTTGCGGCCACTGCAAGGCGCGGATCAGTCCGCGCTACCCGCTGGTGGAACTACTGACAGCCGTGCTGTCCATGGTCGTAGCTTGGCAGTTTGGCTTCGGTTGGCCTGCTGCTGCAATGCTGGTTCTGACCTGGGGCCTGATCAGCTTGAGTCTGATCGACGCGGATACACAGCTACTACCCGATTCCATTGTATTGCCCCTGCTATGGCTGGGGCTTATACTCAACAGCTTTACGCTCTTTACTGACCTGAATGCAGCACTCTGGGGCGCAGTCGTTGGCTACCTGAGCTTGTGGCTGGTGTTCTGGGGCTTCAAGCTGGTAACCGGCAAGGAAGGCATGGGCTACGGCGACTTCAAGCTGCTGGCCATGCTCGGCGCCTGGGGCGGTTGGCATATTCTGCCATTAACCATCCTACTCTCCTCTCTGGTTGGCGCGATTCTGGGCATCATCATTCTCAAGTCCCGCGGCCAGTCTAATGCCACCCCCCTGCCCTTCGGCCCCTATCTGGCAATCGCCGGGTGGATAGCACTGATCTGGGGTGACACTATTACCAGCACCTACTTCCAGATTGCCGGATTCTGAGCATGATCATAGGTTTGACCGGGGGCATCGGCAGCGGCAAAAGCGCTGCTGCTGACCGCTTTGCCCACGAGCATGGCATCCATGTTGTCGATGCCGATATCAAATCCCGCGTGGTTGTAGAACCCGGTAGACCCGCCTTGCAGCACATAGTCGACCGCTTTGGTGCGGCCATTCTATTGGAAGATGGCGCGCTCAACCGCGCAGCATTGCGCGAGCAGGTGTTTAAGGCTCCCGAGCAACGTCTCTGGCTTGAAGCCCTACTACACCCACTTATTCGCGAGGAAATATCCCGCGACCTGGCGGCCGCAACCTCGCCCTACGCTTTATTGGTCTCGCCGCTGCTGGTAGAGTCTGGCCAGCATGCCATGACCGAGCGTGTTATCGTTGTGGACGTACCCGAAGCGCTACAGATTCTGCGCACTAGTCAACGCGATCAAGTGCCGGAAGCGCAGATCAAGGCCATCATGCAGGCTCAGGCCTCACGCGATGAACGCCTGCAGCATGCCCACGACATTATTCTCAATGACCAGGACCTGGCTGCCCTGCACGCGCAAATTGATGCGTTGCACAAGCGCTACCTGGCCATGACCACAGGAGCCACCCCATGACCCTGAGCGTCGAATGCCCCACCTGCAAGGCCCCGGTTACCTGGGACGACAGCTTCCCCGACCGCCCCTTCTGCTCACACCGCTGCCGCCTTATTGATCTGGGCGCCTGGGCCTCGGAGGAACATGTGGTGCCCGGTGAAGAACTGGAGCAGGACCTGTATTCCGGCGATCTACCCCGGCAGTGAGCCATTGAATCCAGTGCGCCGCATTCATGTGATGGCCGCCGTCATCCGTCGAGCGGATGGTTGCATTTTGATTGCCAAGCGTCCCGACCATGCGCATCAGGGCGGCTTGTGGGAGTTTCCCGGTGGCAAACTAGAGACCGACGAACCTCGTTTTGACGGCTTGGCGCGTGAGCTTCTGGAAGAGCTGGGCATTCGGATCACCCAGGCACGACCACTGATCGATATCCGCCATGATTATCCGGACAAGTCCATACGTCTGGATGTATGGACTGTTTCTGAGTTCAGCGGCGAGGCCCGCGGTGCCGAAGGGCAGCAGGTGCGCTGGGTGGCGCCGCAGGATCTAGGGCGCTATGAGTTTCCAGCGGCGAACCGACCTATAGTGCTGGCTGCCACCTTGCCCGAGCGTTATCTGATCACGCCTGATGATACAGATATCGATAAGCTGATCGCGGGGCTGGATATAGCTGGCGCTTTAGGGATGCGGATGGTTCAGTTGCGGCAGACCGGGTTAAGCCAATCGGAATATGATCAGCTCGCAGCAAGGTTAATGGCGCAGTTTGGCACAAGCTTTGTCTGGATGCTGAAGGGCGAGCAACCGCCTCGTAAAGACGCAGGCTGGCATCTGACTGCTCGGCAGTTGCGCTTGCTGCATGACGCTGGGTGGTCCAAGGGGACACCCTTCGCGGCGGGGCCGCCGCTCCCACAGAACACTGAACCACCGCAGACAAGGTGGGAGCGGTCGCCTGACCGCGAAGGGTTTAAAGGAGCTGCTTGGGATGGCTTGCTGGCAGCCTCCTGCCATGACGCGCAAGAACTGCAGATGGCCAATGAGATAGGCGCCGACTTTGTCACCCTCTCTCCCGTACTACCCACCCAGAGCCACCCCGGAGCACCTCATCTTGGATGGGCGCGAGCTGCAGAGCTAATCGCCCTGGCCAATATGCCGGTTTATCTGTTGGGAGGTCTCAACTCGAATGACTTGGAGCGGGCCCAGAAGATAGGCGCACAAGGTATTGCGGCTATTTCTGGGCTTTGGCCAAGCGAAGGGCTAGGCGAAGGACCTCGTTAGCAAGGGAGTTAGAAACCAGCCTCAGTCCAGCGACACCACACGCAGTTCCTTGGGCATGCTGAAAACAATATTCTCTTCCTGCCCGGCCAACTCTTCCTCACCGCTCGCCCCCAGACTATGCAGATGCCGGATTACCTGGCGCACCAGCACATCAGGGGCCGAAGCGCCGGCCGTGATGCCGATATGCGCCACACCCTCCAGCCATTCAGCACGGATCTCGTCGGCACCATCGATCAGATAGGCGGGCGTACCCATGCGCTCTGACAACTCACGCAAACGGTTGGAGTTGGAGCTATTGGGGCTACCCACCACCAGAACCAGATCACAGGCGCTGGCAAGCTGCTTGACCGCGTCCTGACGGTTCTGGGTGGCATAGCAGATATCATCCTTACGCGGGCCGTCAATCGCCGGGAAACGCGCTCTGAGGGCGTCTATGACCCGAGCGGTGTCGTCCATCGACAGGGTGGTCTGGGTCACGAACGCCAGGCGCTCTGGATCCTTGACGGTCAGCTTGGCTACGTCCTTTTCGTCCTCGACCAGATAGATAGCACCGCCATTGCGCGCATCATATTGGCCCATGGTGCCTTCCACCTCCGGAGGACCGGCATGGCCGATCAGCACGCACTCACGGCCATCGCGACTGTAGCGCGCAACTTCCATATGCACC
>JBKBSI010000236.1:0-5107 GCA_046291745.1 Pseudomonas sp.
TCTCACGTCGAGCTCTGGCCAGGGAGCGTTCCAGTCGATCATAGAGCAGGGTCCGGTTGGGCAGGCCAGTCAGTTGGTCGTGATGCGACAGATGCTTAAGGCGCGACTGTAGCTGCAAGCGCTGTATCGCCGCAGCAATCTGCGATGAAACGAAATGCAGCAGTTCCCGGTCTTTGACCGTATAGCGGGGTGACGAAGAATGCCCGTGGATCACCAGGGCACCGAAGGTCCCCTGTGGTGAAATCAGGGGTACCCCTAGCCAGTTCATGGCGCCGCGGTTGGCCAGTGGTAGTAGTTCAAGCTGCTCCTCGTCGAGGGTTTCGGTGGTGAGCAGTATCGGCTGCCCGCGCTCAATGATCGCGCGGCTGAGAGCTTTGGTCTGTTCGCCAACCTCGGGGGCTTGTGGGTGTTCAAGGTCGGCAAAATAGGGGATGTTCAGGTTATCTTCCTGATCGCTGCGCAGGGCCAGGCTGAACAGGCCGATGGGCAGCAGTCCGGCAATAATGCGGTGGATTTCGGCGAATAGCTCGGTCAGCTCTTCACTGCGATTGGCCGCTACGGAGATTGCATAAACCCCGGCCTGCATGGCGTCTGCATGTTTGCGCTGGCTAATGTCATGGGCCACTGCCACGCGCAGTTGCTCCTCCTCTGACCAACTGGCCGACCACATGATGTGGGCTATCTGTCCATCCTTGCGGATGTAGCGATTTTCGAAGTGGTTTTTCTGTCTGCCCCGCATGACATCCTGTGCGGTTCGTAGCGTTGCCTCGAGGTCATCCGGGTGAATCAGCTCCATCATCGGTCTGCCGATCAGCTCTGCCGGGCTATAGCCGAGTATCCGCTCACAGGCCGCGCTGATGTAAACAAAACGACCCTCGGCATCCACTACGCAAATGGCGTCCAGCAGCAGGTCCATGACCTTGGGGGAGGGCGAGTACATATCAGTCGTTCTGCTTGCAGACAGCGGGGGTGTTTGGCATTTTTGGGCTCTGTATAAAGGCGGTTTGCCAGTATTCAGGGTAGTTGATGTGCCGAGCAGAGGCCAGTCAGCTGTCTCAAGCTGTGACAAAAATAGCCTGAGCTAGTTGCTTTCGGCTTTTTTTCTGGCTTTGCTGTAGAGCGCGCGCAAGGCCTTGGCATGCTTGCTGCCACCGCTGCCGTGGGATGCCAGAACGCGATCCCAGATGATCTGTTTTTCGTTGGCAGAAAGACCTTTCCACTCTTTCTTTTCCTGCTTGGTGCGGCCACAGGCGCTGCAGCGATTCCTGGAGTCGAATTCGCAGATATCAATGCAGGGCTTCTTGGTTATGACAATGGCCATGACTACAGACCCCCATGGCTGACGGCGCACCCTGCTGCAGACCGGCTCAAGGGCAGTAGGTGGGTTCTGGCTACTTCGAACTGTTCGGATTGCTGGTTGTAGTCCCAGCGCTCGGCCACGCACTGGGGCTGTGCCGGGTCGGGGTTGTAGCGCACCAGATTGACCGAGTTGGGTATCTCGCCACGTACCCGTGAGGATACCGCGGTACCCGCCTGCAAGGCCCAGGCTTGGCGTCCCAGCTCACCCGTGCGTGCAGTTAGAGGTAAGGCGTAGGGTAGATGGATATGGCCACCCAGAATCAGATCAGCCCCGGCATCAACCCAGGCAGGAATCGCTCGTTCGCGCCCAATCAGCAGGTTGCTGGTATCCGACTCCTCGATGGCGCGGACCGGATGATGCTGAACCACCACGCGCAATTGCTGGGGGCTGGCTTGTTCCAGTCGTTGCCGGACCCGATCAATCTGCCGCTGACTGACCTCGCCGTCCTTGTGTCTACCGGGTCGGCTACTGTTGACGCCAATTACCAGCAGCTCAGCGCTTTGAAACTCCGGCTCCAGATCATCGCCAAAAGCCCGCCGGTAGTTGCCATAGGGCCTGAACAGACGGGAATACAGGTTGAATAGCGGAATGTCATGATTGCCTGGTACGGCCAGTACCGGGCGCATAAGCTGCTGGGTAAACTGGCGTGCCTGCTCGAACTGCGTACGCCTTGCGCGTTGGGTGATATCCCCGCTAAGGACCACCAGGTCGGGCGCCAGACTGTGGCTCAGTGCTGTCAGCGCGGCAACCACTTCGGGACGCTGGGTACCAAAATGCGGGTCGGAAATCTGCAACAGCCTTATCATTCGGTCCCCTCGTGCTCGGTCTCAAGGGGTACCAGCAATGGCAGGCGATCTTTGGCAACCTTGAAAACCAGGGGTGAATTCAGATGGAATATCTCCCCATCCATCGCCACCTTGGTGCGCTTACGGCCCCTGCCTAGACGCACAGTCAAGGTGTCGAAGCCAAAGCTGATGAGGTTCTCGTCTTCCCCCAGCCTGCTGAGCAGGCCTCGCACCAGCACGCCATACAGGCCGAGTGTACTCAAGGGCTTGGAGGTGATGGCCACCAGATGGTCGCGGGCCAGTTCGTCGGTCTGATCCAGCCCCATGTGTTTGAGCTGCAATGCATTGTTGTCGACCACTATGGTGGGTGTGCGCAGGGTCCGAGTCTTGCCTTCATACTCTATCTGCAACCGCAATTGACGGTGTGCCCTGAGCAGGGTGACTACCGCCGACCAGAGGGCGACCAGGCGGCTGCGGCCAAAGCGTTGCTTGAATTCCTCGCGATCTTCAAGCAGCGTGGGATACAGGCCGAGACTGGCATTGACCAGAAACATACGGTCGTTTAGCAGGCCCACGTTCACGGGTCTGATACGCGCATTCAGCAGGCTGTGCAGGGCTTTCTCAGTCTCCTGGGAAATGCCGAAACAACGGCCAAAATAGTTGAAGGTACCCTGTGGCAGAATGCCAAACGGCACACCCTTGCCCAGCACCTGCTGGGCAACCGCGTTCAGGGTGCCGTCGCCGCCGACGGCTACCACTATAGCGCCTTCCTTGCGTGCTCGGCTTACTGCCTTGGCGGCGGTGTCCAGCAGCTGTGAACCTTCATCAACTGCCATGATCACGTAGTTCTTGCCCGCCTCGTCCATGGCGCGAACGATGCTGTGCTGAATCTCCTCCGCATCCTGACTGCCTGAACTGGTGTTCATGACGAAGACAAAGGGCTCCTGCCCGGTCAGGGCCGGCAGGCTGCCGGAATGACTGTCATCTGATATTGAAGCTGTCTGGGTCATGGCCCGCTGTCTTCCCTGTCGAGAGCTGCGCCTGGGCGCAACCGAGTAATAGTAATTGGGTCTCTGATGTGGACCCGCGCGCGCCGTTAATGTTCAGTCCGGGGCTGCGGCAGAGGCTCGATCCAGTCTTGCACAGGCCTTGTTACAGATGCGGGCTGCGAGAACGGTGGTGGCTGGGATTTTCAGTGCAACTGCGCTAGTTGCAGGCGCTGGCGGATATGAGTAATGCCAGCGCCGCAACCCATTGTCTTTCCGTTGCTGATAGATCTGATCTGGGGTTTGAAGAAGTTCGGTGGCAGTAAGAATTAGGTCAAGTGAACCAATGGGGCCATACTCGGTCTGATAACCACAACAACGAGGATCGCCCTATGACCATTGCATTGACCCCCCTGATTTCCCTGATCGCCGGTATTCTGATTCTGATCATGCCGCGCCTGCTGAATTACATCGTGGCTATCTATCTGATCATCATCGGTCTGGTTGGACTGTTCGGCGGTGGTTTCAATCTGCGCGTTTGAGCGCAGGCACGGGTTGGGCTCAGTTCAGCTTCTTTTCCCAGAATAGGGCCCGACCCATTGCCGGATCCAGTTCATAGCCGCTGAAGCCAATAGCTAGATAAGCGGATTGGGCGACCTTGTTGCCCTCGAGCACCTCGAGGGTCAGCTTGCAGCAGTTCAGCCGCTTTGCCATCTCCTCGACCTTTTCCAGCATCAGTCTGCTGATGCCCTTGCCGCGATGTTCGGCAGCAACCACCACGTCATGAATATTCAGCAATGGCCGACAGGCAAAGGTTGAAAATCCCTCGAAGCAGTTGGTCAACCCAGCCGGCTCAGCGTCGTCAAAGGCCAGAACAATATGGCAGCCCGGGCGCTCAAGCAGGGCATTGATCAGATTGCTGCGGGTATGATTACTCAGCCCTTGACCGCCGCCCATGGGATCGCGGGCATAGTGTTCGAGTAACTGCAGAACTGCCTGAGCGTGCTCAGGCAGTGTCAGGTCGGCTTCAACCACAGTGATCATTTCAGTTCGCTTCAAAAGTCGATTGCCAGGTGCCAGCGCACCTGATGGCGCTTGAGGGTTTCCAGAATGCGCTGGTATTCGGTCAGATCTTCCAGCACCGCCTGCTGATTGTCCAGTTGCCCTGGGTGGGCGAGTAGATACTCGCGTAGCGTCTTGACCGTGAGCAGGCCCTGGTCAGCGGGATACCACTCTTCCTCCGGTGTGCTCAGGGGTTCTTCATCGGCATCCAGGTAGGCTTCCAGCAACGCCTCGGTTTCTACCGGATCGACACTGAAAAAATCCATCAGCGGCCGCACACCCAGTTGCATGCACAGCTCCTCCAGGCGTTCCTCGTCCGCATGGGCAATGGACTTGCCGTTGAAAAAGGTTTCCAGGCCATCTACGTCCTGTTCGATTGCGATATACCAGGCAAGACCCATGGTGATGTGCTCTCCAGTCTGAGGCAGTTCAGTCGAGCTGCCGTGTGAGTCTATGATGCCCTTTGGCCTTTAGGACGTTCAAGGACAATCTGTGTGCGCCAGGTCGTGCTTTGATCAAATAAAAGCCTCGCTCGCAGGCACAAAAAAACCCGGCATTGCCGGGTTTTTCGTGGCGCAGAGATTGACTGCTAGAGCTGGTCGAGACAACTGCTGGAAGCAGCAACCAGGCGCTCTTCGACGGCGGGATCAATGCCTGCCTGCACGCCCATGGCTTCCAGCTCTTCTTCACTGAACTCCTGGCTGACATTGTCAGCGGCGCAGTCGCAGTAGCTCCGCGCTTTGTTCGCGCCATGCTCGGCTTCCACAGCCATGACGCATTCCTGGGTGAAGCGATCACGGGCGTCGTCGGACCAGGCCATGGCGGGCACAGCAAAGGCGAGGGGGGTGAGAAAAGCAATAAGGTGGTGATATTTCATCGTGTTCTCCTGTTATTGTCTGCGGCCGCAGCGGCCT
>JBKBSI010000237.1:0-5103 GCA_046291745.1 Pseudomonas sp.
GCATACCATACCAAGTTGAAATGATTGTGAAGATTACAAGAGAAAAAACAAACATGCCGTTTGCTATATCTGTATTGTACGGACGCGCTTTGTGTGACCATTCTATCAAAGCTGCTTCATCTTGATATTTCCACTCTAGTTGAGCTGGCAACTTCAGCGGCTTAACTTTGAACATTCAACGACCCCTTTTGTGGCAATACTAACTCTTGTACTTTGCTACCAACTCTAAGAAGGAACTGGCCTTCAACCGGCTCACTAGTTATGGCGTCGTCAAGCAACTGACCTTCTATTTCTAACCGTGACAGCCGTTGGCGAAATAAGTACGTCATTGGAGCCTTTTCTTCACCCGTACCCGCGCTTCCACCTGGTTCCGGAAATGTCACGCCCGGATAAGTGATTTGCAACTCCAGTCCATTAGCCCGTTGGGAAGGCACCCAGGTACGCCAAAGATAATAGGTGGCATCCTCTCCATACTGTACATCTCCGGGCGTGCTACCCGCTGGAGGGCGAATATCAGGCAAAGATACGACGTCATCATCAGAAGCCCAGTGCCCTTGAATGAGGCTGTCATAGACGCCTTCGTCTACTCCTTCCAAGCGGGGCTCTGCGTAGAGGTTTTCTTTTCTGGTCAATAGGGCCTGCAACTCCAAACGCTGCCCAGAGAGCGACGCAGGCACTGCCAGTTGTAGCCAAAAACCGTTTCTTACCCTTCGGCTTCGACCACCTGGACGATGGGGCGTGAAAGTTGCCCTGACGGAAACCGCTGGGCGCAGACAAATTGATGACAAGGCCCACAGCTCTTTAGCATGCCCGTCGTCAGATTGCTCCCACTTTGGAGCCTTACCCCAGCGGCACTGGTAAAGCCAGAGGCGCAGCCCTTCTCGATGATAGTGATTGGCTACTACGGCTGAAATAAGATAAATCACCCCTGCTATAGCGAGGATTGCTACTAGGGCCGTTCCCATAACCCATGCAAAACCAAAAAAGAAACCTAGACTTGCCCCCAAAATTTGAAGTCCGCTTATACCACCAATTGCTGCCAATGCCCCTTGCTTGACCAACAATGCCGCTTTCTGTTCGCTGCTAGTAGTACTAGCCAGCTTCTTGTTGATCTCAATTATTTCACTACCCGCAGCAATAGCATTGAATGCAGCCATGCCTACTGTTCTCAATATAAGCTTCCGCGCCAAGCTAGCATGGTTTAATTGACCTGCACTTCCCCACGCCCTTGCCCCAGCCTCGGTCAGCTTCAACACCGTCCCGTCTATCACCCCCGTGTACTTAGACCACCGATTCCACAGCGGCAGCACCCATACCGCCATCAAAAGCCCAAGGGTTCCGGACATGCCGGTCAGCAGCATTTGGCGTTCATCCGCGCTGATGTAGCCGTCATGGGTAACAGCGCCCAGGGTGACCTTGAAGTTCCAGATGCTCAGTGCAGCCAGCAGTACGGGGAATGCTCCGCCCAGATTGACGTCCATCCAGGCTTTTGCCTGCGTGCCGTAGACTGCGGCACTGGCGGCTCTTTGGCGCAGATGCGCCTGGACGGCGGACTGTCCGGCAGTTACCAAAAAGCCATCTATTTGCTGCACGCTGATATTGGTGATGTAGGACCTGCCAGCTGCAGCGCCTATGATGTGTTTGGGTGGGTCTGCATCGATATCCTGGAGCTTTGTCTGCAGACCGGCTTGCTGACGCTCCCTGGCACGCATGTCGTATTTCGGGACGCCTGGCCCTCGGTTTTGCGAGAGCGCTCTGATGTCCTTCTGTACCACCAGCTTTTTGCTTTTCCATACCTTTACCTCTTCATCAAAGGCGGGATTGAGCAACAGACTGACATGTTCGGCAATCTCGGTCGTGAACAGAATGATGGTGCTCGAAAATGCAAACACCCTGACATCGCTAAGCCGGTCACTGGCCAAGGCTGGAAGCAAGATAGTCGTTATTGCATTCCAGGCGCTTCTGGCTGGTCCCGCCGCAGCGGTGCGCAGGGCCTCCAGGGTTTTGCGAGCATGCTCTGAAAGTGCCTGATAGATTGCACTGCGCCTTACCAATTCCAGATTCAGCAGTTCGTTGACGTTGTCGCTTGCCGACAATACTTCCTGAATGAAGTCGGTACCGGTGTTGATCTTGCCACTGGTGTCCGCCTGCTGACCACGGCCATCTATGGTGCCGCTGGTAACGTAGTTGTAGGAGATCAGATCAATGGCTTCTGCCAGCTCGGTATTGAAGTTGAAGAGGGCTAGCCCTAGCAAGGTAGTGCGGTTGGCAAATTCTTTGTACAGCCACTCGCCACCTTGAAACTGCACCTGCGCGTATTGCAACACAGTGCCTTGATCGGCCTCGGAGCCCGGCTCGTGGTTGGAGCCCGCGCCCAAGACCTGGAACAGGCTTTCAGCCCAGTCCATAAGCTGTGCACTCTGGTCTACGTTGGCGGTATCGTAGAACAGGTGGTGCGCATCCGGCCTCAATCGGCTAAGCCAGCCGATCATGTCGTTCTCGATATGCTGTACGTGCAGACGCAGCTGTTTGAGCTCTGCAGCGCGCTCGTGAAGGAAAGTGCGGACTTCATTGAACTGTACGTCCGAGCGCCAGAGGCCTTTCTTGTCCCACTCTACCGCCAAACCGTGCCACGTGGGCCCAGTGGGATGGACCTTCCATTTACTCTGGAAATAGCTTTGGTCACGCTGTATCTGCGCCGCCGCCCCCCCCGCAACGCCGGGCTGAGGACTGTTACTGGCGTTGAACTTGATATGCGCATAGGCACCCAGGTAGGTGTGGGCATCCTTGGTAAACTCCAGCATCCGTTCAATATCACCGCTCTGCGTAAGCTCTGGGGGTATGACGGCATCAAGGTTTACCCCGCAGCTCTGCTGTACTGCCAGCGCTGTCTGCAGACTATTGCGATGCTCTTCCTCAAATTGCGATATCTCTGACCAGCGCGCAGTGTGATGCATGGTCAGATCGTTGATGACGCCAATAGGATCATCCAGGGCAATAAACAAAGCCGTATCCTGATCCGGCACCGCCCCCAGCACCAATGCATCACTGATGCCCGGTTTGAACTGCATGGCTGGGTCTTTTGTGGCAGTGGGGTCGCTTTGGGCGTCCGGGTCTTCTGGTGGTTCTTCGGTCGGAATCAGGGTGGTATTGAATGAAGGCACCTGCCCGGAGGGGCTGATGTCGGCGACGCAATCGGCCAGCGTGCGCAGGCTTGCGCCATGCGGCGCTTCGAGGGTGGCGCAGAAGCTGGGCAAGTCCAGCTCGCGCATCCATTGCGCTTGCTGACTGGGGTTGCTGCGCATCAGCTCACAGATGCGCCATGTCCACTGTACCGGGGAGTATGCGATGTGGAGCTTGTTGCCCCTTGGGTAAAGCAGATAGGGGTGGGTTTCCCCTTCGGTATTGCGCGCATCCTGGCCTATGTCCTGTTCGGACCAGATCAGACGGGTAAACAGATGCCCTTTGACGCTGTACTCATGCAGTGTCTGAGCGGTCGCGTCCCATACGTAGAGCCAGCCATCTCGAATTTGGCGCAGGGTGTAGCTGCGGGTTTCGAGTGCTGGCAGGTGCGCGGCGTCAAAGCCATCCGGTAACGGGTTGGGGCCTTGGTTGGTGCCTTTGGGGGGTGATTCGTCCACGGCATAACGCACGGGGAAGATGGCGACTTCACGTGCCTTCAGCGGGCATTGGGCGGTGGCGCTCATCGGCCGGTCCTCGAACAGCTGATTGCGACGGGCCTGGTGGGGGGTTAGTTGATTAGTCATGCAAGATCCTTTTGATGACGTGACAGGTAGGCCTGATCAAAGGCCTGAATCCGCTGGTCTGGGTGGCTGGCTCGGGCCTCTGGGCGGGCGGCCAACCATTGGCTATAGGGGCTGTTGGTGGTGTTGAAGGCGTCATCGCCAAGGCGGATGCAGCCATCCAGCCATACCGTGGCGCTGCGCTCGGTGGTCAGGCCCCACTCGCGCGCGGCATGCAGACGTTTTTCCAGCCAGGCTCCCCAGGTGTCCAGGCGCGCGGAACGAAAGGCTGGGTAGGTTTCTTCAATCCAGCGGTCCAGGCGATCCTGAAGGCGCCGTTCGTGGGCCTGGTCCAGGGCGTTGATCTGTTCTTCACCCAGGTGGTTGGGTGAGCGTGCGGGCTCAATTGTTCTGGATGCAGACGAGCTGAAGCGCAGCCAGGCAGCTTCATCTGTCTGGGCCCAGCGCGGTTGATGCGCTGCAACGCGCCATTCGTCTATGGGCCCCAGTATTTGGCCTAGCGCCTCAAGACCATAACTGTCGAGCCAGTACTGAATGACCAGCGGATCAGCAAAGCGCAGCAGGCTATGGCTACTCAGGGTATCCGTTACGGCGATGAACTGTTGAAGGTGGCCGACGAGTACCTTACTGGGCTGGGTGCTTGTCAGCAGCGAGCAGCAGGACCATAAGCTGGCGTGCCGCTCATAGTTCGCAAGCAATTGACCTGTGGGGCTCGGCTGGACCAGCACCGGGCCAATGTCATGCAGCTCCGCCCAGCGCGTGCCTACGTACAGGGGCGTGATTTCCAGGGGTTCGTCTTGCTGGTAAAGCCATGGCAGCAGGTTTTCACGCAACACGCCGTCGAACAGCAGATAACTTACTGGCCCACTCATCAGAACACCACCTTGCCATCAGATGGGCTCTGCGGCGGCTCTTCACAGATTTCACAGCGTGGCGCGGCGCGCATCAGTGCTTGGCGTTGGGCTGGGATAAGCAGTGCGCCCTGCTCACTTGAGGCGGCGGGCAACACATCACCCGGCAGCACAGGTGCAGCACCTGACCCACTACCCGGCGACCCCCCTGCATTCAGCTTGATGGATGCGCCATTCAAGGTAACGCCGCTTGGATCGATCTTGATAAAGCTGCCGTTGGCTTTGAGGGTGATTTCGCTGCCGGCTTCGATGACCATTTTCTGGCCAGCCTTGAGGTGGATTTCTCGGCCAGCTTTGGTCAGTTGGGCGGTGCCTAGCTTGATATGTTGGCTGGTACCCACCGTCAGGTGATCATTGGCCTTGATCTCGGTTTTGCGTTCGCCGTGGGTGGTGTGGTGTTCTTCGGCCATGAACTCGCTGTAGCTGTT
>JBKBSI010000238.1:0-5054 GCA_046291745.1 Pseudomonas sp.
CTGTTTGGAAGGTATCAAGGAAGGCGCCGGGTGCGTAATCAAAAATCTGGCGCCAATAAACTATGCATACCTTATACAAAATAAAAGCGATGTACAATTAAATAGTGGCTTTTTGATATTTAAGGCCGATTCTTGGACAGCCATAAGGCGGCAGCTTGTCTTGTATGCTGGAAGTGGCTGGATATTTTTGCTTACCAAGGTGGGCTTGCCCCCGCAGGCGGTGCCGAGCACTATCACAAGCTGATCCCAAGGCCCTGACTATGCCGACCCCGCCGACACGACCGCCCTCTACCTCTTCCGTGCGCCGCTTCCTCAAGCTCGGCACCACAGCTGTGCGTATTGGCGGAGGTTTGCTCGGGCAGCGGGTTTTGCGTGGACGCTCGGGTGTTGACTGGCAGCCGGTAGGTGAGCTGCTGGCGCAAGTGCTGGGCGATATGAAGGGGCCAGTGCTGAAGCTCGGGCAAATGGCCTCGCAGTGGCATGAGGTGTTACCAGAACCGGTGGCCGAAGCCCTGGGCCGACTACAAAATCGAGTGCCGGCCTTGCCCTTTGCGGCGCTGCAGGCGCACCTGCGGACTGTGTATGGCGCGGATCTTGGCGAGTTCTTCCTGCATATCGAGGAGCAGCCGTTCGCTGCGGCATCCCTGGGGCAGGTGCATCGTGCTGTGGCGCTGGACGGCCAGCCGCTGGTGTTGAAAGTGCAGTATCCGGGCATCGCGGAAATCTGCGCGGCAGACCTGCGCCAGGTCAAGCGTTTACTGCCGCTAGGCAGGCTGCTGGGAGCGCCCGCCAGGCAGTTGGAGGCGCTTCATCAGGAACTGGCCGACACCATCGCCCGGGAGCTGGATTACCCCGCGGAAATGCGTAGCCTGCAGCGCCATCAGGTGCACTTTGCCGACTGGACAGATCTGCGCTTCCCGGTCCCGTGCGTGGCGCTTTGCCGTGACGGTGTGCTGGCGTTGAGCGAGGAGCCCGGCTTGCCTTTTGCCGAGGTGGCGCAAGCGCCCGCAGCCGTGCGTGAGCGCCTGGGTCTGACCCTGCTGCGCTGGCTGATCAGCCAGGCCTTCGATCTGCGCGAAGTGCATGCCGACCCGCATCCGGGCAACTTTGCCTATACGCCGGAAGGCCAGTTGGTGGTCTACGATCTGGGTTGCACCCAGGGCCTGAGTCCAGCCCTGCTGGGCGCCTATGTGCAGAGCTACCAAGCCCTGCAGTCAGCTAATGCCGAGGCGTTGGAGCGCGGCTTTCAGGCTCTGGGCGCGCGTCAGGATCGCTCGGCGGTGCCCTGGGCGCTGTATCGCCAGCTGCAGTCGTTACTTGGACCGTTGTTACAGCCGGGCAATGCCTGGGATTTCGCCGAGCTATCCTTGCATGAGCAAGTCCGTCCGCTGGTAGCCCAGGCCTTTGCCAATCTGAATAGCCTGCAACCAGCGCCGGAGACACTGTTGATCAACCGTACGCTGGAGGGCCATTACTGGAATCTTTGTCGGATGGGTGTGAATCTGCCGCTGGCCGACCTGCTTGATCCCCCGGTTCAGGCCTTTGCTGAGGGTCGCGCCTGAATATTCAAACCCTGGCCTAACCTATTATCCTGACTGATGGGTCACCATTCCGCAGGTCAAGTAAAAAGCCCTGGCGGTGCCGCTAGGGTATTCTGCTTTTTTGTCCCATTAGCCGATCAATTGAGGAGATTTTCCCGTGACCGATCTGCACGCGTTCCGTGAGGAAACCCGGGCCTGGCTGGAAGAGAACTGCCCGCAGAGCATGCGCACGCCCTTTGCCGCTGACGACGATCAGTGCTGGGGTGGCCGCAACTTCAAGTTCAAGAGCGACGACCAGCGCCTATGGCTGGAACGCATGGCGGACAAGGGCTGGACCGCGCCGGATTGGCCGCAGGAATACGGTGGTGGCGGGCTGTCCAGTGCCGAGTGCAAGGTGCTGCGTGAAGAGCTGGCGCGGATCAAGGCGCGCCCGGCCTTGTCCAGCTTCGGCGTGTGGATGATTGGTCCGGCGATTCTCAAGTTCGGCTCCGAAGAGCTCAAGCGGCAGCATCTGCCGCCGATCGTGCGTGGCGAGATTCGCTGGTGCCAGGGTTACAGCGAGCCCGGTGCGGGCTCCGATCTGGCCGGTCTGCAGACCAAGGCAGAGGATCAGGGCGACCACTTTATCGTCAACGGCCAGAAGATCTGGACCTCCTACGCCGACAAGGCCGACTGGATGTTCTGTCTGGTGCGCACCAATCCCGAGGCCAAGAAGCAGTTGGGTATTACCTTGGTGCTGTTTGATATGGCTACCCCGGGTGTGTCCACACGGCCGATCAAGCTGATCTCCGGTAGTTCACCGTTCTGCGAATCCTTCCTCGACAATGTGCGCGTCGAAAAGGACCAGGTGGTCGGTGAAATCAATGCGGGCTGGACCATTGCCAAGTACCTGCTAACCCATGAGCGGGAAATGATCGGCGGCATGGGCAAAACCGCCGCAGGCCAGAAAACCCTGCCGCAGGTGGCGGTCGAGGCCATTAGTCTGGACAACGGTAAGCTGGCCGATGGTTACCTGCGTAGCGAAGTGACGCGCTGGGAGCTAGACGCACGGGCTTTCGAGCTGACCTCCGAGCGCGTACTCGACGAAGCCAAGGCAGGTCAGGGTGTGGGCGCCGCCTCGGCGATGCTCAAGTACTACGGTACCGAGGTGAACAAGCGCCGTCAGGAGTTGCTGGTCGCGCTGCGTGGCAGTGACGCACTGGTCTGGGAGGGGGAGGCCTGGAAGGAGGGAGCCGTGCCGCGTGCCTGGCTGCGCTCCAAGGGTAACTCGATCGAGGGTGGCACCTCGGAAATCCAGCTCAACGTGATTGCCCGCAACATTCTTGGGCTCCAGTGACCGAACCGAGGTAGAGACGATGGCAGCTTTGGTACTTAACGAAGAACAGCAAATGCTCAAGGACGCCGCCAAGGGCTTCCTCAGCGAAAGTGCACCTATCAGCCAGTTGCGCCAGTTGCGTGACAGCCGTGATGAGACCGGTTTTTCCCGCGAGCTGTGGCAGGGCATGGTGGAAATGGGTTTTGTCGGCACCCTGATGCTTGAGGAGTTTGGCGGTTCGGCATTTGGTAATGTCGGCATGGGCCAGGTCTTTGAACAGGCAGGGCGCAACCTCAGCGTGTCGCCGCTGCTGTCCAGTGGCGTGATTGGCGTCTGTGCCCTGCAACTGGCTGGCACCGACGAGCAGAAACAGACATTGCTGCCAGCTATCGCCGAAGGGCGATTGCTGACCGCACTGGCGGTAGACGAGGCGCCGCGCCATAACCCGGCGCGGGTTGCCACCACGGCCACCTCACAGGGCGGCGGCTTTGTGCTCAACGGCCAGAAGTCGCTGGTGATCGATGGTCATGTGGCGGACAAGCTGATTGTTTCCGCGCGCACCAGCGGCGCAGAACAGGACCGAGCGGGCATCAGCCTGTTCCTGGTTGATCGCCAGGCAGCCGGTGTCAGCGTCGAGCGCACCATCATGGTCGACAGCCGTAACGCCGCCGTTGTGCGCCTGGACAATGTGCAGGTAGATGCCAGCGCACTCTTGGGCGAGCAGGGCCAGGGCTTTGAGATTCTCGACAAGGTGCTGGATGTGGCGAATGCGCAACTGGCCGCGGAACTGCTGGGTATTGCCTCTCAGGCCTTTGAGGTGACGGTGAAGTACTTGCAGGAGCGCAAGCAGTTTGGCGTAGTGCTGGGCTCCTTCCAGGGCCTGCAACATCGCTGCGCACACCTGTTCAGCGAGATTGAGCTGGTCAAGTCGGTAGTGCTCAAGGCCCTGGTGGCACTGGATGAGGGCGCGGCAGACGCGTCACAACTGGTCAGCCTGGCCAAGGCCAAGAGCTGTGAAGTGGCCGAACTGGCGACCAACGAAGCGGTGCAGATGCACGGCGGCATGGGCATGACCGACGAGTTTGATGTGGGTCTGTTCATGAAGCGCGCCCGTGCAGCGCAGTTGCTCTTTGGTGACTACCGTTACCATGCAGATCGCTTTGCCACCCTGCGCGGCTATTGATCGCCAGCATTGGTAAGAGTGGTAGAAAAAGCCGGGTTTTTGCCCGGCTTTTTCATGCCTGGCTGTTGGTAGGGCTAGGCACTGGGAGTGCCAGTGTTTAATCTTGCCCGACCATTCGCCCGTTGGACTTCACTGATGTTATTACGTGGATTGACCTGGTTGATTCTGTTTCAGTTGCTCGGGACCGGATTGAACGTACTGCTGTTGCCCTTCCTGCCCGGCCCGATTATCGGCATGGTGCTGCTGCTGATCTTTCTGGTGCTGCGCGGAGAAGTCGGTGAGCCCCTCGATCAGGCGGCCAGCGGCTTGCTGAAGTATCTGCCGCTGATCCTGGTGCCTCCGGCGGTCGGTGTCATGGCCTATGGGGCCGAAATGGCGCGTTACGGCGTCGCCATGGTGGTTACTCTGTTGATTTCCTTCTGTCTGGCCTTGCCGTTGTGCGGCTGGTTGATGCAACGGCTGATGCGTCGGCAGCAGCAACGGGAGTCGCAGTCATGAGCGGGCTGCACGCTGCCTGGCAGGCGATGTTTGCGCACCCGCTGTTCTGGGTAGGTATTACCCTGGCGGCCTATCAGACCGGCGTGACCCTGTATGAGCGCAGCCGTCTGGCGATCTGTCATCCGGTGCTGGTGTCCATCGTGCTGATTATCGGCCTGCTGTGGATCCTGGGTGGCGACGTGGATATCTACCGGCAGAGCGTCACGCCCTTGTTGGTACTACTAGGTCCGGCGACTGTGGCGCTGGCGGTTCCGCTGTATCTGAACCTGCGCCGGATTCGTCAGTTTTTCTGGCCGGTGATGCTGACGCTGATAGTCGGCGGTCTGTTTGCCACGCTCAGTACCATTCTGATCGCCTGGGCCCTGGGTATCGAGGAGATGCTGGTCTTGACCATGGCGCCCAAGTCGGTGACCACGCCGATCGCCATGCTGGTCGCCGAGCAGATGGGCGGGGTAGCGGCGCTGGCGGCGGTGTTCGTGATGATTACTGCCGTTATTGGTGCCCTCTTTGGTCCGCT
>JBKBSI010000239.1:0-5032 GCA_046291745.1 Pseudomonas sp.
CGGGCATGGCGCTGGGCGTATTGCTGCTAATCGGTGGCTGCCTATTGACCCTGGTCGACAGCCTCTGGCTGATTATTGCTGGGCTACTGATGAATGCCTTCGGCTTCTTCCTCACCCATTCACTGGCCAACGCTCTGGTCAATCAACGCGCAACCCACAGCAAAGCCAGCGCCTCGTCCCTGTATTCAGTACTGTACTATCTCGGATCTGCCATGGGCGTCTACTATCTGGAGCCGTTCTGGCGGCTGGCCGAATGGCCCGGGGTGGTCGGCGGCAGCCTGCTGGTGCTATTGGTCAATCTGGCACTGATTGCACGCTTGCGTGCGCCGCAGCAACGCCGGAGCTAGACCTGGCCGTCAAGGTTGCTTATTATCGCGCTCAAGAATAAAAAAACATCGCGTAACGGTTTAGCCGCGCACGATGTGACCGTCCGAGGAACATCGTTCATGCCGGCGCCAACCCTGCCACCTGATACCCGTCTATTACTGATTGATGACCACCAGATCTATCTCGATGGATTGAGCCTGACGCTGCAGAGCCTGTGTAGTGGCGTGATTCTGGACCATGCACACAATGCTGCGGAGGCCGAACAACAGGTTGCCGCCAATACCTATGATCTGATCCTGCTCGACCTGCAGCTGCCCGATAGCAGCGGCCTGGCGCTGTTGCAGAAACTGCATAAACTCGACTCACTGGTACCCATCGCCATTCTGACCGGTAGCAACAGCCCCAGCGATCTGGATGCGGCCATGCAATTGGGCGCCGCCGGTTTTATCAGCAAGACTGCTGATGGCACCACACTGCTCAGTGCCGTGACCCGGCTGCTATTTGGCGAGCAGGTAGTGATCGGCAGTGGCACTCAACCCATGGACAGGCAAAGTGCAGCAAGGGACATGGGGGTTACACCGCGCCAGCTGGAGATTCTAGACCTGCTGGCGGAAGGCTTGCCGAACAAGGTGATTTGTCAGCGCCTGAACCTCTCGGAAGATACCGTCAAGACCCATCTCAAGGCCTTGTTTACCACCCTTGATTGTCACAACCGCACCGAGTGTGTGAGTACCGCACGCAAGCTCGGTCTGGTCAGCATCTGACACCCCACCGCCAGAGCCTGGCCCGCCCTCATACGCTCGGTAACAGTTGCTCCATGGCACGGCGCAGGCGGGCCGGTAATACCGGCTTGTAGATTATTTCGGCATCACTCAGGCGCGCCAGCTCAGTCACGTCCTCGCTGGTGTCGGCGGTGATCAATAACACCGGGCCGCTATACAAATCGCGCTCGCGCAACAACTGCACCAGCTCCAGCCCGTTTACCTCGCCCTCAAGGCGGTAGTCACTGAGCAGCAGGTCCAGCTCATCGGGCGCAATATTCTCCAGCGCCTCCTCCACGGTCTTGTAGCAGCGCACATCACAGCCCCATTCACGCAGCAGGGTCTCCATGGCCTCCTGATTGATAAGATCGTTCTCGATAATCGCCACGCGCCCCTGCAGGCGCGCGCGCTGAACCTTGGCCGTGGGTTCTGCATCTTCTACCCAATCACCGGCAGGCACCTCTATCCAGAAACGCGACCCCTGCCCCGGCGCTGACTGCAGGCCCGAGGGGTATTCCAGCAGGTGCATCAATTGGCGGCAAATCGACAGTCCCAGCCCAACGCCCTTCTCCAAGGTACGCGCTGGATTATGCAACTGGGTAAACTCATCGAAAATGCGCTCCTGCTCCTGGCCATCCAGACCACAACCATTGTCGACTACTGCCAGCCGCACACGCTGCTCTACCCGCGTCACTTCAACCCTGACTTCTGTAGCTTGGGAGTGCAGTAGTGCATTAGTCAGAAAGTTGCGCATCAGCCGCTCCAGCAGCAGTGGGTCGCTGTAGACGGCACTGTGCTTGGGGCAGACCAACTGCATGCGAATACCGCGCTGCTCGGCACTGACCTCCAGACTACCCATGACCCGCTGCAACCAGGGGAACAGGTTGAAGGTACGTAACTGCGGCCGAACCATACCGACGCTCAATCGAGAAATGTCCAGCAGGGAGTTGAGCATGGCCTGCAGCAACTGGCTCGAGTCGCTCAGGCGCTTGACGGTCATGCGTGCCTGCGGATCTGTGACGCGCTCATCCAGGTGCTGGATAAACAACGACATAGCGTGCAGCGGCTGGCGCAGGTCATGGCTGGCCGTAGCCAGAAAGCGCGTTTTGCTCTGGCTTTCTCGCTCGGCGCGAGCACGCGCCGCCTCCAGTAGCCGCTCGTTCAGGTAGGCCCCGCGCATCATGTACTCATAGATGTAGGCACCCAAACTACCTATCAGGGCAAAGCAGCCAAGAAACAGGGCGTTGGCGATAATGATGCTGCGACCACTGCCAATGATATGTTCGGCATAGATGTAGGCGCAGATGATAAACCAGGACCCCACTACGGCATGGCGCATGGGCAAGCCAAGCAGGAAGAAGCCGGACAACAGAACCAGATAGAGGCCATCATGGGTAACCGGCACCGCCAGATTGGACAGTCGGCTGATGACGATAATCATCGCCACCATCATGCCGCTGAGTACATAACTGGTAAACGCGGCAGCAAAAGCAGAACTTGGCGGCACCTTGCCCAAGCGGTTGGCGTAGCGCAGGGTGACACAGACAACAGCCAGCACCGCCAAGCGCACTGTCACCGTATAGCGGTGCAGTTCTTCCGGCAGGAACACCAGGTCAATCCAGACGAACAACAGCATGAAACTGATACAGGAGAAGGCCACAAGGACTACCCTGTTGCACATTTTTTCATGCAGATAAAGCTGGAAGCCCGGCTCCAAGCCCTTGTTGAAACGCAGCCTGGCAAAACTGCGCTGCTGAGCTAGCAGTGCGGGCTCGTCGATATAGGCAGCGGCGGGCGGGCCAGCGGACATGGGCTGTATCCTGATTTATGAGTTTTATATTGTCTTTTTATACCATCCAGCAATATAGGAACAATATAAAAAAATAAATCAGTTTAAAAACAGTATTTTATTATGTCTTTTTATAGCTATGCTTCAGATAAGCCCCTTAACTAGTAGTAAGGTGAAGCCGTGATAGCCAGTGCCAATCGACTGATGCCTGATAAGAACCGGATTACCGGACCAAACACCCTTCACACCGCCGTATCAACGCCGCAACTGATGCTTCCGCAAGACGTACGTTACGCCATTATCCAGCCCACCCTGGCCTACCTGGGGATCGACAACCGTCAGACTGAAAACCTTTTGCTCGGCACACTGCTGACCATGAGCAGACTGGCAGCTGAACGCAAAGTAGCCAATGCCATAGGGCCTTACGCCATCTGCGCCAACCTGCATACCAGTATCTGGGACGATTATCTGGCCAGAGAACCTGACCGGGCCAGCTTGGTGCGCGGCTTGGCCAGTCAGCGCAGCTTCTTGCAGAACCCACACGCCGAACTGGATTTCAATCTGGCCTACGCTACCGCTATCGCCTGGATGGTCTATGAGCGTAATGCCATTTGCCTGAACACCTGTCGCGGCAGCAAAGCGCTGGCGCGTATCTGGCGTCAGCTGTATCCGCACAGGGGCGGCCGCAGCGCCGACTTTCTCGCCAGCTGGGCGCAGTTCAACGCCCCACGCGCCCTTATCTCAGCCTGATCAATAGCCTCCTATCCAGGCGCTGCAGCCTGGTTGACCGCAGGGCTGCGCACTCGCATTGTAGGGGCACATACAGTTCCTCAGGGAGACACCCATGCCCCAGAACGATCAGACCAATCGTCAGATTCGCTTGCCTCGCGTCCCGTCGGCGCGCCCAGTGCTGAAAACTTCAAGCTGGTAGTCAGGATCGCAGATAGCTGATCAGCCCTTGGCGTCTGTTCCGGGACTCTCTATCCTTGAGGGCTCCCGGAAGGAAGGTGACATGACCCCCGCGACAAAACTACTCGACAAGGCCGGTATCAGCTACCGCCTGCACCGCTACCAGCACGACCCCAAGGCCGAATCCTACGGTGGCGAAGCCGCCGACAAGCTCGGTCTTGATCCGACCCGCGTGTTCAAGACACTGCTGGCCAGCAGTGAAACCGGCGAGCTGCTAGTAGCCATAGTGCCAGTCCGTGGCATGCTCGATCTCAAGTCGCTGGCGAGCGCCGCCAAGGTCAAGAAAATTGCCATGGCCGATCCGGCTGCGGCGCAGCGGAGCACCGGCTACCTGCTCGGCGGCATCAGTCCCCTGGGTCAGAAAAAAGCCCTGCGGACTTTTATCGACATTAGCGCCAGACAATGGCCTACCCTGTATGTCAGCGGTGGCCGTCGGGGGCTGGAAATCGAATTGAGCGCAGAGGATCTGGCCGCCCAGACCCGCGGCGAGTTTGCCAGCATTAGCCGCACGGACAAACCAAGCCACTGACCACAACAACCATCAAAAAAGGACAGCCGCGCCATGGCCCAGCATATTCTCGCCATCGACCAGGGCACCACCAGCAGCCGAGCCATCATTTTTGATGCGCAAGCCAGGCCCGTGGCTGTTTCCCAGTCCGAGTTCAAGCAGTACTTCCCGCAGGACGGCTGGGTAGAACACGATGGCGAGGAAATCTGGTCAAGCACTCTGGATGTCTGCCGTGATGTGCTGAAGCAGGCGCAGCTTGAGGCCACCGATATCAGCGCCATCGGCATCACCAACCAGCGCGAAACCACCCTGCTCTGGGATGCCGAGACCGGCGAGCTGCTGCACCATGCGATTGTCTGGCAGGACCGCCGCACCGCTGATTATTGCAGCGAGTTGAAAGCAGCAGGCCATGAGGCCATGGTCACCGCCAATACCGGCCTGCTGATCGATCCCTACTTCTCCGGCACCAAGCTGCGCTGGCTGCTGGACAACCTGGAAGGCGCCCGCAAGCGCGCTGAACAGGGCAAGCTGCGCTTCGGCACCGTCGACAGCTTCCTGCTCTGGCGCCTGACCGGCGGCAAGGTACACCGCACTGATGCCAGCAACGCCTCGCGCACACTGATGTTCAATATCCATACACAACAGTGGGACGAGCAGATGCTCGAGCTACTGCAGATT
>JBKBSI010000023.1:0-13553 GCA_046291745.1 Pseudomonas sp.
AGGCAGCATTGGATTATCTGAGCCGCCTGAACACCATGTTTGACGGTGACTGGTTGCTTGCGGTCGCTGCCTACAACTGTGGCGAAGGTTGCGTTGGGCGAGCCATGCAGCGCAATCAGCAGCTCGGCCTGCCGACCGATTACTGGAACCTGCAGTTGCCGCAGGAAACCATGAACTACGTGCCAAAACTGCTTGCCCTGTCGCAAATCATCGACAGCCCCAGCCTGCACGGTACCGTACTCCCAGACTTGGCCAACACGCCCTATTTTGCTGAAGTAACGATCGAACAACAGATCGACCTGAACAAGGCGGCAGAACTGGCCAACATGGATACCGAGGATTTCATTCAGCTCAACCCGGCATTCAACCAGCGTGTGACCGCCCCCCAGGGTGCCTACCAGTTACTGGTACCCGTCGACCGAGCAGAACAGTTCAGCGCAGCCCTGGCCCGCCTACCCGCCAGCGAAAGAGTCGGCTTTCAGCATTATCAGGTACGCTCCGGCGATACCCTGTCACAGATTGCCGGGCGTCATCAGGTAAGCGTGGATGCTATTCGCGAGGTCAATCAGATCAGCGGCAACCTGATCAATGTCGGACAAACACTGATGCTGCCACGTCTGGGTAGCGCTCCAATGGCATCCGCACGGCCAAGCAGCATTACCAGCACGGCTAGTGCCAGCTACCGGGTAAAACCTGGCGACAACCTGTCGAGCATTGCACGCCAACACAACCTGAGCGTCAACGCTCTGAAACAGCATAACAACCTGAACAGTAGCGCCTTGCAGATCGGCCAGAACCTGCGTATTCCCGGTGGTCTTACGGTCGCTAGCGCTGCGCCCGCACAGGCACGCTCGGTTACCTACACCGTGAAACAGGGTGATTCGCTATACAGCATCGCCAGGCAGTTCAATATCGCAATTGACCGCATTCGCGAGCAAAACAGTCTTGGTCAACACCTGCGCCCGGGGCAGCAACTGACATTCTTGTTGCCATAGCTGTTGTGCGTTCGAGTCTTTCGCCCGGAGACAGGTAATGTTAGCGTGAACCCTTATTACCTAGCCAAGAGCGGTCATGAACTACAGCTTACTCCTTACGCTGCTGCTGGCATTTGTCTGGACTGACGCCACGGCTGCGGTCTACCGCCAGCATGGCTACTCCCTGTACGGGCAGCCACATTACCCAGCCGACTTCCAACACCTTGACTACGTCAACCCTGATGCGCCCAAGGGTGGCACCCTCAGGGTCATGGGTTCGGGCACCTTTGATACCCTTAACCCCTACACCCTGAAGGGCACCAGCCCGATCAACACCGGCAATTTCCACCAATACGGCATCAACGAGCTCAACGAAACCCTGATGGTCGGCAGTGGCGTCTACGATCCGTCGGGCGACGAACCCTACTCGGCCTATGGTCTGATCGCAGAAAGCCTGGAATTTTCCGACGACCGCAGTTGGGTAGTATTCAATCTCCGCGAAGAAGCACACTTTCATGATGGCAAGCCGATCACCGCTTCTGACGTGAAGTTTTCCTATGAGTTGCTGCGCGAGCAGGGCCACCCGAACTACCGTTCAATGCTGCAGGACGTTGATCGGGTCGATATCCTCGGTAAGCACCGTATTCGTTTCGTTTTCAGTCGCCAGGACAATCCGCTGCTGATCCTGCGCCTGGGTGAACTGCCGGTAATGCCCGAGCATCACTGGCAAGATCGTGATTTTGCCGAGACTACCTTCCAGGCAGGACTAAACAGCGGACCCTATCGCGTCAGCAACGTCAGTCCCGGACGCCGACTGACCTTCGAGCGGGTCAGCAACTACTGGGGTCGCGACCTGCCGATCAACCGCGGCAAGTACAACGTCGACCGCCTCCACGTCGAGTTCTACCGTGACAACAATGTCGCCTTCGAGGCGTTCAAGGCCGGCGAGTTCGACATCTATTTCGACCACAAAGCGAGCAACTGGTCGAATGCCTATGACTTCCCGGCGGCACGTAATGGCCAGGTGCTCAAGCGTGCCATTCCGCACCAGATCCCCAGTGCCACCCAGGCGCTGTTCTTCAACACGCGGCGGGGCCCCTTCGACCAGCGCCCCATGCGCCAGGCCCTGGGCATGCTGTTTGATTTTGAGTGGTCGAACCGGGTGCTGTTCTACGATGCCTATGAACGCTCACTGAGTTATTACCCAAACAGCCCCTTCAGCGCTACCGATGTGCCTGCGGGCCAGGAGTTCCTTTACCTCAACGAACATCGCTCGGCGCTACCGCTGGAACTATTTCTGCAGCCATTCAGTCTACCCGTGACCGATGGCAGAGGTATTTCCCGGGACTCATTGCGCACCGCAGTGGAGCTGTTTGCCGAAGCCGGCTGGACCCTGCGCAACGGCCAACTGGTTAACGCCAGAGGCAACCAATTGGTATTCGAGGTCCTACTGGTCAACCCGAGCCTGGAGCGCATCATTCAGCCCTACCGGACCAATCTGGCCAGACTGGGTATCGATATGCGCATTCGTACTGTGGACCGCGCGCAGTACAAATCACGGCTCGACCAGTTCGACTACGACATGATCCTGGCCACACTGCCCCAGAGCCTGTCGCCAGGACTGGAACAGCATGGCTATTTTCATTCCAGTCAACGGCAGGTACAGGGCAGCCGCAACTATGCGGGGATCGAGAATCCAGTGGTTGATGATCTGCTGGAAAAGCTCCTCAACGCCAGTACGCGTGACAAGCAGATCGCCGCAGCCAAGGCGCTCGACAGGGTGTTACTATGGGAGCACTACACTATTCCAAACTGGTATATTGACTATCACCGCATAGCCCATCGCCAGTGGCTCAGATCTCCAGAAACGCCGCCCTATTCACTGGCTATACGTACCTGGTGGATAGACCGCAGCTCTGAATAACATAACAAGGTCAATGGATGCACTACTTAATCAAAAGCCTGTGTAGCGGCGCCCTGCTGGCGCTTAGCAGCTTGGCTCTGGCCACCCCGCCGGGCAGTCATGCGCTGACTCTGTACGGCGAACCGCCCGCCTATCCCGCTGACTTCAGTCATTTCAACTACGTCAATCCCGATGCCCCCAAGGGCGGGACACTGCGACTTTCCGGCTTTGGCAGTTTCGATTCGCTGAACGGATTCATCAGCCGTGGTACCAGTGCAGATAACTTGTCGCTGATCTACGACACCCTGACCTTCCATGCATTGGACGAGCCTTTTACCGAATACGGACTGGTCGCCGAGCGGATCGAACACGCAGAGGACAACACCTGGGTGCGCTTCCACCTGCGGCCCGAGGCACGCTTCCATGACGGCGAACCAATCACCGCCGCCGATGTAGTCTTCACTTTCAATACTCTGGTGGAAAAGGGTGCGCCCTTTTACAAGGCCTACTATGGCGACGTAGAGGAAGTAGTCGCGGACAGCGATCATAGCGTTACCTTTCGCTTTCGCCACGGCCAGAACCGTGAGCTGCCGCTGGTAGTCGGCCAGCTACCAGTACTGCCGGCCCATTACTGGGCCGAACGTGATTTCAGTCGCACCTCGCTTGAGCCTCCGCTGGGCAGCGGTCCCTACCGCATCAGCCAGGTCAGCGCTGGGCGCACCCTGACCTTTGAGCGGGTATCTGACTACTGGGCCAAGGACCTGCCGGTGCGCCGCGGCTTCTACAACTTCGACCGGGTGGTGGTGGACTATTACCGCGACACGGGCGTTGCGCTGGAGGCTTTCAAGGCCGGACAATTCGACTTCAACCAGGAAGTCAGCGCGCGCAACTGGGCAACAGGCTACAACAGCCCGCCCCTGCGCGACGGGCGCATCGTTAAAGAAGAGATTCCCAACCTGAACACCCAGGGCATGCAGGGCTTTGTCTTCAATACCCGCAAGCCCTACTTTGCCGACCGCCGCGTGCGCCACGCCATCAGTCTGCTGTTCGATTTCGAATGGTCCAATGGCAGGTTGTTCCACAACGCCTATACGCGCAGTGATAGCTTCTTCGCCAACTCAGAGCTGGGCGCCAGCGGCGAGCCTGATGCAGCGGAACTGGCGCTGCTTGAACCCTGGCGCGACCAGCTCCCGCCTGAGGTGTTCGGCCCGGCTTATGTGCCACCCAAGACCGACGGCAGCGGCATGGTTCGCGAGCAGATGCGCGAAGCCTATGCCCTGTTGCAGGAAGCTGGCTGGCGCATTGAGGATGACCGGTTGGTGAACGATGAAGGCCAACACCTGAGCTTTGAGTTTCTGCTGGTACAAGCTGACTTCGAGCGTATTCTACTGCCCTTCAAACGCAACCTTGCCTCCCTGGGCATCGAGCTGAACCTGCGCCGCGTAGACGTTTCGCAATACATCAACCGATTGCGCTCACGGGACTTCGACATGGTTGTAAGTGGCTTTGGTCAATCGAACTCGCCGGGTAACGAACAGCGTGAATACTGGCACTCCTCAAGCGCCGACAACCCAGGCAGCCGCAATTTGATGGGGCTGCGAGACCCGGTGGTCGACGCTCTGGTCGAGGGATTGATCCAGGCCGACTCACGCGAGAGCCTGATCACTCATACCCGAGCCCTGGATCGTGTGCTGCTGTCCGGGCATTATCTGGTACCGAACTTCTATACCGATGTCTACCGGGTCGCCTACTGGAACAAGTTCGCCCATCCGGAAACATCGCCACGCTACGACCTGGGGTTGTTTACCTGGTGGATAGAACCGGACAAGGAGGTCACCTTGCGTGATCAGCCCCTGCTCATTGAAGACCTACAGGAAGACTGAGCATGCTGGCTTACATCATTCGCCGTCTGTTACTCATCATTCCGACGCTGTTCGGCATCCTGCTGGTGAACTTCCTGATTATCCAGGCGGCCCCCGGCGGACCCGTGGAGCAGATGATCGCCAACCTGGAGGGCTTTGAGGGCGCCACCAGCCGCATATCCGGCAGCATGCAGGGCGAGGTAGCCAGTGGCAGCAGCTACCGCGGCGCCCAGGGTCTGGACCCCTCCATCATCGAAGAAATCGAACGCATGTACGGCTTCGACAAGCCCGCCCATGAGCGCTTCTGGTTGATGATCAAGGGCTATATGACCTTTGATTTCGGTGACAGCTTTTTCCGTGATGACAGTGTCATCGACCTGATCATCGAAAAAATGCCGGTATCCATTTCCCTGGGACTCTGGACCACCCTGCTGACCTATCTGATTTCCATCCCCCTGGGCATTCGCAAGGCAGTACGGCATGGCTCGACCTTTGATGTCTGGACCAGCTCGCTGATTATTGTCGGCTATGCCATCCCCGGCTTTCTGCTGGCGATTCTGCTAATCGTGGTATTTGCCGGGGGCAGCTACTTCGACTGGTTTCCGCTACGCGGACTAACCTCCAATAACTGGGATGAGCTGGACACCTGGGGCAAGATCACCGATTACCTCTGGCACCTGGTACTACCCATTACCGCCATGGTCATAGGTAGCTTTGCCACTCTGACCATGCTGACCAAGAACTGCTTCCTGGACGAAATCGGCAAACAGTATGTGGTCACCGCCAAGGCCAAGGGCCTGTCCGGCGGTCGGGTGCTCTACGGCCACGTATTCCGCAACGCCATGCTGCTGATCATTGCCGGTTTTCCCTCCGCGCTGATCAGTGTGTTCTTCACCGGCGCCCTCTTGATCGAGGTGATCTTCTCCCTGGATGGCCTGGGTCTGCTGGGCTTCGAGGCAGCCATCAATCGCGACTATCCGGTGATGTTCGGCACCCTGTATATCTTCACCCTGCTCGGCCTGGTAGTGAAGCTGATCGGTGATATCACCTACACCCTGGTCGATCCGCGCATCGACTTTGAAAGCAGGGAGGGCTGAGCATGGCGTTGAATTTCAAACTGTCACCACTGAATCGCCGCCGCTTTGCCCTGTTCAAGGCCAATCGTCGCGGCTGGTGGTCGCTGCATATCTTTATGCTGCTGTTTGTTCTGAGCCTGGGTGCGGAGTTCATTGCCAACGACAAGCCGCTGCTGGTCAGCTACGAGGGCAGCCTCTATGTGCCAGTGCTCAAGCGCTACGCCGAGACCGAGTTCGGCGGCGAATTCCCTATTTCCGCTGATTATCGCAGCCCCTATATTCGCCAACTGATAGAAGAGGAAGGCAACGGCTGGATGCTCTGGCCGCCAATCCCCTACCGTTACAACACCATCAACTACGACCTTGAGGTACCAGCGCCGGCACCACCCTCCCGCGACAACTGGCTCGGTACCGACGACCAGGCCCGGGACGTCAGCGCTCGGGTTATCTATGGCTTTCGTATTTCGGTGCTCTTTGCCCTGACCCTGACCATCCTCAGCTCCATCATAGGTGTGGTAATAGGCGCCATTCAGGGCTTTTACGGCGGCCGTATCGATCTCTTTGGCCAACGCTTTATCGAGGTCTGGTCCGGCTTGCCGGTACTCTATTTGCTGATCATTCTGGCCAGCTTTGTACAGCCGAATTTCTGGTGGCTGCTGGGTATCATGCTGCTGTTTTCATGGATGGCGCTGGTCGATGTGGTGCGCGCCGAGTTCCTGCGCGGCCGCAACCTGGAGTATGTGCGTGCCGCCAGGGCGCTGGGTGCCAACAACCGAACCATCATGTTCCGGCACATTCTGCCCAACGCGATGGTCGCGACCCTGACCTTCTTCCCCTTTATCCTCACTGGCGGAGTAATCACCCTGACCTCCCTGGACTTTCTCGGCTTTGGTCTGCCGGCCGGCTCGCCCTCACTCGGCGAGCTGATAGCGCAAGGCAAGGCCAACCTGCAAGCCCCTTGGCTGGGTATCACCGCCTTCGTCGTGCTGTCGTTGATGCTGAGCCTGCTGGTATTTATTGGTGAGGCGTTACGCGATGCCTTCGACCCGAGGAAATGACATGTCAGAACAGCCATTGATACGGATCGACAATCTCAGTGTGGCCTTTCGCAGCAAAACCGAAGAGGTCATGGCGGTGCGCGAGGTCAGCCTGGAGATTCGCCCCGGCGAAACCCTTGCCTTGGTCGGTGAAAGCGGTTCCGGCAAATCGGTAACCGCGCACTCGATCCTGCGCCTGCTGCCCTACCCCCAGGCCCACCACCCGACCGGCCGCATTCTGTACAAGGGCGAGGACCTGCTGCTAGCCAAGGAAAAGCGTCTGCGCCAAGTACGCGGCAATCGCATCTCGATGATTTTCCAGGAGCCCATGAGCTCACTGAATCCGCTGCACACAGTCGAGCGGCAGATCAACGAAGTGCTGTTTCTACACAAGGGCCTGGACAAGAAAGCCGCCCGTGCACGCACCCTGGAACTGCTGGAGCTGGTCGGCATACCGGAACCAGCCAAACGCCTCAGCGCCTATCCCCACGAGCTGTCTGGCGGCCAGCGCCAACGCGTGATGATCGCCATGGCGCTGGCCAACGAGCCGGAGCTACTGATCGCCGATGAGCCGACCACTGCGCTTGACGTCACGGTGCAGTTGAAGATTCTCGAGTTGCTCAAGTCATTGCAGGAAAAGCTCGGCATGGCCTTGCTGCTGATCAGCCATGACCTGAACCTGGTACGCAGAATTGCACACCGAGTATGTGTCATGTACCAGGGTTGCGTCGTCGAAGAGAATGATTGTGCAACCCTGTTTGCCGATCCTCGGCATGAATACACCCAGCGCCTGATCGCCGCAGACCCTAGCGGCGATCCGGTGACTGTCGAGGCAGACGCTCCGGTTATCATGCGTGCGGAACAGTTGCGCATCTGGTTTCCGATCAAGCAAGGCGTACTGCGCCGCACCGTGGACCATGTGAAAGCGGTAACCGATGCCAGCTTCACCCTGAAAAAGGGTCATACGCTGGGTATTGTCGGCGAAAGTGGCTCGGGCAAGACCACCCTCGGGCTGGCCTTGCTACGATTGGTGGAAAGCCAGGGCCTGATCGAATGCAACGGCCAGCGCCTGGACGGCCTCAGCCAGGACGCAGTAAGGCCCATGCGCCGACAGTTTCAGGTGGTCTTTCAGGACCCCTTCGGTAGTCTGAGCCCGCGCATGTCGGTGGCGCAAATCATCAGCGAGGGTCTGGAGATCCACCGCATCGGTGATGAGCAGGAGCGCGAACAGATGGTTATCCAGGCCCTGCAGGAAGTGGGGCTGGATCCGACCAGCAGGCATCGCTACCCGCACGAATTTTCCGGCGGGCAGCGCCAGCGTGTGGCCATTGCCAGGGCACTGGTGCTGAAGCCCTCGCTGATCCTGCTGGATGAGCCCACCTCGGCGCTGGATCGCACCGTGCAGGCTCAAGTAGTGGAATTGCTCAGGGATTTGCAGCAACGGCACAATCTGAGTTACTTGTTTATCAGTCACGACCTGGCGGTGGTAAAGGCTCTCAGCCATGAGTTGATGGTCATTCGCCAGGGCAGCATAGTAGAACAGGGATCGGCGCATGAGATATTTGCTTCCCCGCAGCATGACTATACCCGTCAGCTGCTGGAAGCCGCCTTTGCCCACCCGGTATCCGTCAACACAGCCTCGACTAACGAAGCTCAGTAAATACAGGAAGCAACAAGCATGGGATTTCTCAGCGGAAAGCGCGTACTTATCGTTGGCGTAGCCAGCAAACTGTCCATCGCATCCGGCATTGCCGCCGCCATGCACCGGGAAGGTGCCGAGCTGGCCTTTACTTACCAGAATGACAAGCTCAAGGCTCGTGTCGAAGGCTTTGCCGCAGAATGGGGTTCAGGGCCAGAGCTGTGCTTTCCCTGTGATGTCGCCGATGATGCGCAAATCGACCAGGCCTTTGCCGATCTGGCCAAGAAGTGGGATGGCCTTGATTGCATTGTGCATTCGGTAGGCTTTGCACCGGGCGACCAGCTCGATGGCGACTTCACCGATGTGACCACCCGCGAGGGCTTTCGTATTGCCCACGATATCAGCGCCTACAGCTTTGTCGCCCTGGCCAAGGCCGGCCGCGAGCTGATGAAGGATCGCAACGGCAGCCTGCTGACCCTGTCCTATCTGGGCGCCGAGCGCACCATGCCAAACTACAATGTGATGGGTATGGCCAAGGCCAGCCTTGAAGCAGGCGTGCGCTACCTGGCGACCAGCCTTGGCCCTGAAGGCACACGCGTCAACGCCATCTCTGCAGGCCCGATCCGCACCTTGGCAGCCTCTGGCATCAAGAGCTTCCGCAAGATGCTCTCGCACAACGAGAAGCAGACCCCTATGCGCCGCAACGTGACTATTGACGAAGTCGGCAACGCCGGAGCTTTCCTCTGCTCCGACCTGGCCTCGGGTATCTCTGGCGAGATCATGTACGTGGATGGCGGTTTCAACATTACCGCAATGGGTAACCTGGAAGACTGAAAAGACTTTTCAGGCGCGCACAAAAAAACCGCATCACTGCGGTTTTTTTGTGTCTCTCGCCTGGCTCGATGCCAGACCGAAAGTCAGTATTTCTCTATATCGGCCTGCTCTTTCAAGCGCTGCTCCACGGCAGCAAAATCCTGCTGCCCGGCCTGACCCGCGATAAAGCTCTGATACATCTCGGCCTGAGACTCTTCAGCCAGGCTCTCAGGGGTCGCCACGCCACGCAACTGCACCAACCACTGGCTACCATCGGGTTGGCGCGCATGGCCGTAGACAGCCCCTTCAGACGGCCTGGGCATGCTGAACACATGACGTAGCAGCGCCTGAGGAACGATTGTATCGGTGCGCTTCAAAGCTTCATGACTTTCCCAGCTCTGACCCAGCTCGGCAGCCACAGCCTCAGTATCCAGACTGCCTTCGCGCAATGCCGCTACATATCCGCTGGCCTGCTCTTCAGCACGCTCCATCGCCAGTTGAAAACGCAGCGTATCGGTAATGTCTTCTGCCACTTCATCCAGCGGCCTTTGCGCCGCACGAATGTGCTCCTTCACGCGCAACACCACGGTGGTATCAGCGTCCAGCTCAAGCAGTTGGCTGTTCAGTCCGTCCTTCAGAACTTCATCATCAAAAGCAGCCATCATCACCCGCGGATTTGCCGTAACGCCGTCCTCACCCTGGCGTCCTACCGGACCCAGCGTTTCAACTTCCAGCCCCAGGGCCCGGGCAGGCTCCTCAAGGTCAGGCGACTCGTAAGCCAGATTACCCAGCTCGCGGGATGCCTCCACGTAACGACGCTCTACCTGCTCGGTCTTGAGTTCCTCTTCAAGATTGGCACGCATCGATTCCAGGCTCGGCACTTCAGGCGCCATCAGCCCAGTCAACTTGATCAGGTGATAACCGAAACTGGTTCTTACCGGCTCGGAAACCTCACCTTCGTTCAGCGCAAACAGCGCCTCCTCAAAGGCCGGATCAAAACTGCCACGTACCGCATAACCCAGATCGCCGCCCGAACTGGCGCTACCGGAATCATCCGAGTACTCGCGTGCCAGATCAGCGAAGTCCTCGCCCTGGCGCGCACGCTCGGCCAATTCGACAAGCTGGTCACGGGCCTGCTCTTGCTCGGTTTCATCAGCCACTTCAACCAGGATGTGCGCAACGCGGCGCTGCTCGGCCAGGTTGCCGACTTCCCGCTGGTACAATCCCTGCAGCGCAGCTTCATCGATCTCGACCTGGTCGAAGAAATGACTACGTGACAACGTCAGTACTTCAAGTACCACCTGCTCTTCAGTCATGAACTGTTCAGCATTGGCAGTGTAGTAATCACTGACAGCGTCCTCGGAAACATCTATGCCGTCATGGCTGGTAGCCAGTTCGATCACCGCAAAGTCGCGGCTCTGCTCTTCCAGCTGCGCCAGACGCAAGCGCTCGGGAGCCGTAGCAAAGGCGCTGCCTTCGTAAGCATTGCGCAGTTGCCCGATCATCAGTTCCTGGCGTACCAGGTCACGGAATGCCATGCGCGAACTCAGACCCATATTGCGAATTACCAGATCAAAACGGTTGGCATCAAACTGGCCATCCACCTGGAAATCAGGGGTACTGAGGATCAACTGATCGATCATCTGCTCGGAAATCCGCAGATTGGCCTTCTCGGCACCCTCAATCAGGATCGCACGCTCAATCAGTCCATCGAGTACCGAATCACGCAGAAGATTGTCGTCAATCATCTCCGGGTCAAAATTCTCGTTCAATTGCTGGAGTTGCTGTATCAGTTGGCGGCGCTGCAGGGCGACCGCTTGCTCAAGCTCCACACGAGAAATCACGGTGCCATTTACGTCAGCTGCCGTTTGCTCGTTGCTGGTGAAGCGACTGATGGATTCCCAGCCAGTCAAGGCAAAGATCAGCACAATGACGCCGACGATCACCTTGGCGACCCAGCTTTGCGCATTGTCCCTCATTTTCTGCAGCATCTTGCCCCCAAAAAAAACGTTATGTGCAAGTCAGCCTGCGGTGACCTGCCGATACCGCCAGCCAGTGCCGGGCGGTTTTTATTGTTCTGTCCAAATAAAAAAAGCGCATCGTGGATGATGCGCCTTTCTGGAAACTGACCGAACCATCTGGTTAGTGGTTTTCAGAACCGACTTGCGCCGGATCTGGTTATGGTTCGAAGACAACACCGTAACCCAAGGCTAGGTATAGACCGTCAGTTACTCGACGCTATCAGTTTACAGCGTCTTTCAGTGCCTTACCGGCTTTGAAACCGGGGATCTTGGCGGCGCTGATTTCGATCGGCTTACCAGTCTGCGGGTTACGGCCCGTACGGGCAGCGCGATCCTTCACGGCGAAAGTACCGAAACCTACCAGCACTACCGAATCACCAGCCTTCAGTGCACCAGTGATCGACTCGATGACGGCGTCAAGAGCACGACCGGCAGCAGCTTTAGGAATATCGGCGGAAGCGGCGATGGCATCAATCAATTCAGACTTGTTCACTCTAAGTCCCCTTATAAATTTCAATGAGTTGTTAGTCGTTATGTAAGCTTGTGGTCTTAGCAAAGCCGTGGCCAGTCAGCATACCTGCTTAGGTCGAAGCACGCTTTATAGCAAGCGGTCAAAAACCGTGTCAAGGAATGCCTGTGGTATCGCCGGTCTGATAGGCGGTGATTGGCTAATGGCCATCACCGCACGAACAGACCGCTGATACCTCAGTGGGTGCTGATACGCTTTTTCGTATCTGCCCCGTGATTGTCATCCTTTGCAACCATCTCTTCAACCCCTTCTTGCAAGGGCTCCGGCATGTATTGCAGCGCAATCTGCAACACTTCGTCAATCCATTTAACCGGTTTGACCTCAATATCCTGTTTGATCTTGTCGGGAATTTCCTTGAGATCACGAATATTGTCGTGTGGAATGATCACCGTCTTGATCCCGCCACGGTGTGCGGCCAGCAGCTTTTCCTTCAGACCGCCAATCGGCAGAACCTGCCCGCGCAAGGTAATCTCGCCGGTCATGGCCACGTCTGCACGCACCGGAATACGGGTCAGAGCGGACACCAGGGCGGTACACATGCCAACCCCAGCACTGGGTCCATCCTTGGGCGTTGCGCCTTCAGGCACGTGGATATGGATGTCGTGTTTCTCGTGGAAATCGGCGGCAATACCCAGGCTCGCGGCACGGCTGCGAACCACGGTCAGAGCCGCACTGATTGACTCCTGCATCACGTCGCCCAGGGAGCCGGTCTTGATCTGACGGCCCTTGCCGGGCACCACAACGGCTTCCAGACTGAGCAGTTCGCCGCCCACCTGGGTCCAGGCCAGACCTGTTACCTGACCGATCTGATCGGCCTCCTCGGCCAGGCCATACTTGAATTTGCGCACACCCAACAGATCCTCGAGCAGGTCACCGTCTACCTGTACGGTGCTACTGGCCTTCTTGCCAACCTGTTCGCGTACTACCTTGCGACACAGCTTGGCAATCTGCCGCTCAAGCCCACGCACCCCAGCCTCGCGGGTGTAGTAGCGAATGATGTCGCGCAGGGATTCGGCACTGAAACTCAGCTCCTTGTCCTTGAGACCATTGTTCTTGATCTGCTTGGGTACCAGATAGCGCTGGGCAATATTGATCTTCTCATCCTCGGTGTAACCGGGGATACGGATCACCTCCATACGATCCAGCAGAGGTGCCGGAATATTCATTGAGTTGGAGGTACAGATAAACATCACGTCCGAGAGGTCATAGTCGACTTCCAGGTAGTGGTCGTTGAAATTGTGGTTCTGCTCGGGGTCCAGCACCTCAAGCAATGCTGAAGAGGGATCGCCACGCATGTCCTGACCCATTTTGTCGATCTCATCGAGCAGGAACAGCGGATTGCGTACCCCGGCCTTGGACATCTTCTGAATCAGTTTACCCGGCAATGAACCGATATAGGTGCGGCGGTGACCGCGGATCTCGGCCTCATCACGCACCCCACCAAGGGCCATGCGCACAAACTTGCGGTTGGTGGCACGGGCCAGTGACTCACCCAGAGAGGTCTTGCCTACCCCGGGAGGGCCCACCAGGCACAACACAGGACCTTTGAGCTTGCGCACGCGCTTCTGGACTGCCAGATACTCAAGAATGCGCTCCTTGACCTCCTCAAGCCCGTAGTGATCGGCATCCAGCACTTCCTCGGCCTTGGCCAGGTCGTGACGCACCTTGCTGGCCTTCTTCCACGGCACGTTGGTCAGCC
>JBKBSI010000023.1:13563-22208 GCA_046291745.1 Pseudomonas sp.
CGCACTACTGTCGCCTCGGCGGACATGGGCGACATCATCTTCAGCTTGTTCAACTCGGTGCTCGCCTTGGCGTGCGCCTCCTTGCTCATACCGGCGTTATCGATCTTGGCCTTGAGGTCATCGAGTTCGCTGTGACCGTCTTCAGACCCACCACCCATTTCCTTCTGGATGGCTTTCATCTGTTCATTCAGGTAGTACTCGCGCTGACTGCGCTCCATCTGCTTCTTGACCCGCCCACGGATGCGCTTCTCGACCTGCAGCAGGTCGATTTCGCCATCCAGCACGCCGAGCACGTGCTCGACCCGCTCGCGCAGGGGCAGCAGCTCGAGGATCGCCTGCTTCTGGTCCAGCTTCAGCGTCAGGTGCGCCGCCATGGTGTCGACCAGGCGGCTAGGGTCGTCGATGCTGGAGAGCGAAGACAGCACTTCGGCGGGGACTTTCTTGCCCAATTGCACGAATTGCTCGAACTGGCTCATCAGGCTGCGGATCAGCACTTCGGCTTCGCGCTCGTCCAGACCGCCCTCTTCCAGCCATTCGGCATGAGCCACCTGGTAGGTGCCCAATTCGTCGATTTTTTCGATACGCGCCCGCTGCTCACCTTCGACCAGCACCTTAACGGTGCCGTCAGGCAGCTTCAGCAGCTGCAGGATGGTCGCTACGGTACCCAGGCTATACAGACCGTCACGCCCCGGGTCATCTTCACTGGGGTCGCGCTGAGCAACCAGCAGGACCTGCTTGTTGCCGGCCATGGCCGCTTCCAGTGCCTCTATGGATTTATCACGGCCAACAAAAAGCGGGATGACCATGTGCGGATAGACCACTACATCACGTAGTGGCAGAAGCGGAAATTCGCTGAGAGTCGTCATGGCTGAGGCTCGCTCGCAAGGGGGTGTTGAAACATCCAGCACCCGGGATAAGAAGTGTCCATGTATTCAAGATGGGGGCATTGCAGCAAAAAAACAAGGTGGTAAACACACTGCAATACATCAGTGCTCAGGCAGTAAATAAAAACGCCCGGCGACCCTTGCGGGCGGCCGGGCGCTGTAGCGCGAAGCTGTCAGTCTTCGGGCATGGCCTTGGGTGGCTTCTCGGTCGATTCGTAGATCAGCAGCGGCTTGGCGTCGCCACTGATTACGTTCTCGTCGATCACTCCCTTGCTGACGTGTTCGGCTGAAGGGATCTCGTACATGGTTTCAAGCAGCACGTTCTCGAGAATCGAGCGCAGACCACGGGCGCCGGTCTTGCGTTCCAGAGCGCGGCCAGCAATAGCCGTCAGCGCATCGGTACGAAACTCCAGCTCAACCCCTTCCATCTCGAACAGCCGACCATACTGCTTGGTCAGGGCGTTCTTCGGTTCGGTCAGGATCTGGATCAACGCCGCTTCGTCCAGCTCGTCCAGGGTAGCGATAACCGGCAGACGACCAACGAACTCCGGAATCAGACCGAAGCGCACCAGATCTTCCGGCTCGACACCCTTGAGGGTCTGACCGACCTTCTTACCGACGTCCTGGCTACGCACTGTGGCGTTGAAGCCGATACCACTCTTCTCGGAGCGATCACGAATAACCTTCTCCAGACCAGCAAAGGCGCCACCACAGATAAACAGGATGTTGCGCGTGTCGACCTGCAGAAACTCCTGCTGCGGGTGCTTGCGGCCGCCCTGCGGCGGAACCGAAGCAACCGTACCTTCAATCAGTTTCAACAGCGCCTGCTGCACACCCTCACCCGATACGTCGCGGGTGATGGAGGGATTGTCCGACTTGCGGGAAATCTTGTCGATCTCATCGATGTAGACAATACCCATCTGGGCCTTCTCCACATCGTAATCACACTTCTGCAGCAACTTCTGGATGATGTTTTCCACATCCTCACCGACATAACCCGCTTCGGTAAGCGTGGTCGCATCAGCGATGGTAAAGGGCACATTCAATAGACGCGCCAGGGTCTCAGCCAGCAGGGTCTTGCCCGAGCCGGTTGGACCTATCATCAGGATATTGCTCTTGCCCAGCTCTACGTCATCCTTGCCTTCACGCTGGTTCAGACGCTTGTAGTGGTTGTAAACCGCTACCGACAGAACCTTCTTGGCACGTTCCTGACCAATGACGTACTGGTCGAGAATGCCGCAAATTTCCTTGGGTGATGGCAGTTTGTGGCCAGAGCTTTCTGCCTGACTTTCCTGCACTTCCTCACGGATAATGTCGTTACACAGATCTACGCATTCATCACAGATAAATACAGAGGGGCCGGCAATCAGCTTGCGCACTTCATGCTGGCTTTTGCCGCAGAAGGAGCAATACAGCAGCTTGCCGTTGTCGTCACCCTTCCCAGTCATATCGGTCATCTAAAACCCCTACTTACGTTCACACCTATTCACAAAGATGAAGGCAATAACGCCACTTTGCAAGTGCGAACCTGTCAATGCATGCCCGCACATCCCGGGGGAAGGCAGGAGAATAGGGTCCGACCAGTGGGTCGAACCCGTTCAATTAATGCCGCCAGTACCCGCTATTACTCAGCAGCTACGCGGCGGTCGAGAACCTTGTCGATCAAGCCGTAGTCCACGGACTCACTGGCACTCATAAAGCGGTCACGGTCGGTATCGCGAGCGATCACATCCAGCGACTGGCCGGTGTGATGGGCGAGAATACCGTTCAACTTCTCGCGGATATTGAGAATCTCCCGGGCGTGGATTTCGAAATCCGATGCCTGACCCTGGAAGCCACCCAGCGGCTGATGGATCATCATGCGCGCATGCGGCAGCGCAAAGCGCTTGCCCGGCTCGCCGCCAGCCAGCAGAAAGGAACCCATGCTGCAGGCCTGGCCAATGCACAGGGTGCTGACATGCGGCTTTACGAACTGCATGGTGTCGTAAATCGCCATGCCAGCTGTCACCGAGCCACCGGGGGAATTGATATAAAGATGGATATCCTTGTCGGGGTTTTCCGACTCAAGGAACAGCAACTGAGCCACCACCAGATTGGCCATGTAGTCTTCGACCTGACCAACCAGGAAGATCACGCGCTCTTTGAGCAGACGTGAATAAATGTCGTAGGAGCGCTCGCCGCGGGCGGACTGCTCTACAACCATGGGTACCAGACCACCTGCGGCCTGAATATCCGGCGGAAACTGACTGAAGCTGTTATGCGTCATGGATTGCTATCACTCCGATTGAGCCTGTCGCGAAAAAACGAAAGCCAGCCCTAGGGCTGGCTCACGTTTTGCTTGAATGGGTGACGATATTACTCGTCAGCGCCGGCCTCGGCCTCTTCAGCAGCAGCAAGCTGAGCTGGTTGAGCGGGCTTCACAGCATCTTCGTAGGGAACCTGTTTTTCGGTTACCTGAGCCTTCTGCAAAACAGTATCCACCACTTGCTCTTCAAGCACAACAGACTGAATTTCTGCTAATTGTTGCTCATTCTGGTAGTACCAGTTGATAACCTGCTCGGGCTCCTGATAGGCCGAAGCCAGATCCTCAACCATACTGCGAACGCGATCATTATCCGGCTTGATATCGTTCTGCTTGACCACTTCGGCAACAATCAGACCGAGACTGACGCGGCGCTTGGCCTGCTCTTGAAAAAGCTCGGCAGGCAGCTGGCTAACGTCAAAATTGGCGCCGCCGAACTGCTGTGCAGCCTGGGCACGCAAACGATCGATTTCGCTGCTGATCAGTGCCTTGGGCACGTCAACATTGTTGGTAGCGAGCAGACCATCCATAACCTGAGTCTTGACCTTGGTCTTGATTGCCTGGCGCAGCTCGCGCTCCATGTTCTTGCGTACTTCTGCACGGAAGGCGTCAATACCGCCCTCTTCCACGCCAAACTTAGCGAAGAACTCATCGTTCAGCTCAGGCAGGACTGCAGCCGAGACGCTGTGTACGATAACGTCAAATTCAGCTTCTTTGCCGGCCAGGTCGAGGTTCTGGTAATCCTCGGGAAAGGTCACCTTCAGCACCACGGAATCACTCGCCTTGGCACCAACCAGACCTTCTTCAAAACCAGGAATCATGCGGCCAGAACCCAGAACGATCTGAGTATTGGTGGCAGTGCCACCCTGGAAGGGCTCGCCGTCAACCTTGCCGACGAAATCAACTTTAAGTTGATCACCATTTTCAGCGGCACGCTCGACTACCTCGAACTCGGTGTGTTGACCGCGCAGAATCTCGAGCATCTTGTCCAGATCGGTGTCAGTCACTTCGGACTCGACACGCTCAACCTTGATACCACTGAAATCGCCCAGAACAATCTCCGGATAGACTTCGAAGGTAGCTACGTATTCAAAGTCCTTGCCTTCATCAAGCTCTTTGGGCTCAACGCTTGGAGCGCCGGCCGGGTTGAGCTTTTCCTGCATGATGGCTTCATAGAAGGAGGACTGGATCACTTCGCCCATGACTTCCTGACGTGCGGAGCCACCAAAACGCTTGCGAATGACACTCATCGGCACCTTGCCAGGACGAAAACCATCAACGCGGGCGCGGCTGGCAGTCTGTTGCAGGCGCTTGTTGACCTCTGATTCGATGCGGTCAGCAGGAATGCCAACAGTCATGCGGCGCTCAAGGCCGGAGATGGTTTCTACCGAAACTTGCATGGATAGTCCTCGTTGAACGGTCTGAATAAAATTGGGTATTTGCTAAAAGGCCGACATTCTAATCGCTAAAGGAAAGGAAGTCATCATCAAGACGCCCGGCGGCACGCCGGGCTCATAGCAAGGAGAAGGTATTCAAGAAAAGATGGTGCGGACGGAGAGACTCGAACTCTCACACCTCGCGGCGCCAGAACCTAAATCTGGTGTGTCTACCAATTCCACCACGTCCGCATAACAGGGCTACAAACAACAACGCCAGGCCTTGGCCTGGCGTTGTGGAGAGAAAATGGGGTGGACGATGGGTTTCGAACCCACGACACCAGGAGTCACAATCCTGTGCTCTACCAACTGAGCTACGCCCACCATTACTACTTTTACCGCTCGCTTCAAGCATCCAGACCGCAGTGCGATGGTACGCCCGGCAGGACTCGAACCTGCGGCCACCCGCTTAGAAGGCGGGTGCTCTATCCAGCTGAGCTACGGGCGCCTTATGCACTATCCAGAACTCTTTCGAGAGTACCGAGTATGCCCAAATCAGCGGCTTGAAGCCAATGAGATGGAGGAGCCTGGTCGCCTTCCAAACCGCTTGCGCTGTGTTTGTGAAGCGGGGCGAATCATACTCAGCCACCCTGCGCACGTCAACGCCTGCACCTGTATTTTTTTAATTATTTGAGCAGCTTATGCTCAAAGCGAGAGAACATGACCCGTTCCATCAGATCAGTCTTTTGCCGCCTACCCGTCCCGTGCGACAATCGCGCCACAATTTTGATTGTGTCAGGAAGCCCATGAACGCCAAACTCATTGACGGCAAGCAGATCGCTGCCTCCATTCGCCAGAACATCGCCCTGAAAGTGACCGAGCGCCTGCAGCAAGGTCTCCGGCTTCCCGGTCTGGCAGTGATTCTGGTCGGCCAGGACCCCGCATCCCAGGTCTATGTCAGCCACAAGCGCAAGGACTGTGAAGAGGTCGGCTTTATCTCCCGCTCCCACGACCTGCCCGCTGATACTAATCAGGAAACGCTGCTGGAACTGATCGACAACCTGAATGACGACCCAAGCATTGACGGCATTCTGGTACAGCTACCGCTTCCCGCCCACCTGGATTCCTCGCTACTGCTTGAGCGCATCCGCCCGGACAAGGACGTGGACGGCTTCCACCCCTTCAATATCGGCCGCCTGGCTCAACGCATGCCACTGCTACGCCCCTGCACACCCTTTGGTGTAATGCGCCTGCTACAGAGCACTGGCGCTGATCTGTACGGCATGAACGCGCTGGTAGTGGGCGCGTCGAATATCGTTGGTCGACCAATGGCGCTGGAATTGCTGTTGGGCGGCTGCACCACCACTGTTGCCCATCGCTTTACCAAGGACCTGGCCGCCCATGTTGGCCGCGCTGACTTGCTGATCGTAGCGGTAGGCAAACCCGGCATCGTCAAGGGTGAGTGGGTCAAGCCCGGCGCTATTGTGATTGATGTGGGTATCAACCGTACTGACGACGGCAGACTCACCGGTGATGTGGAATTTGCCCCGGCCGCCGAACGTGCCAGTTGGATTACTCCCGTCCCGGGTGGCGTGGGCCCGATGACCCGCGCCTGCCTGCTGGAGAACACCCTCTACGCCTGCGAGCACCTGCACCCCTGAGGTTTGCCGCCTCAAAGGTCACAGACTGGCGGTGCTGCCACCATCAACAGGTACGTTGATCCCGTTGATATAAGCGGCCGCTGGCGAGGCGAGAAAACCCACCGCATTGGCAAATTCCTCCGGTTCGGCAAAACGCCGTACCGGAATGCTCGCCATCATCCCCTCAGCAACCTGCTCGGCGCTGCGCCCACTGGTGTTTGCGATATGGCTAATGAGACTATCCAGCCGCGCGGTTTTGGTTAGTCCCGGCAGCACATTGTTGACGGTAATACCCTGACTCCCCAGCTCTCCCGCCAGCGTTTTAGCCCAATTAGCCATAGCCGCACGAATACTGTTGGATACGCCTAGATTGGCAATAGGCGCTTTGACCGAGGTCGACAGCACATTGAGAATGCGGCCGTAGCCTGCCTCACGCATCCCTGGCAGCAGTAGCTGCAGCAGGCTCTGGGCACTGACCAGATGCTGATTGAAGGCCTGGGCATAGGCACCCGGTTCGGCCGCACTGGCCGGACCTGGAGCCGGACCACCGGTATTGTTTACCCAGATATGCGCAGGCCCGCCACGCTGCAGCTCAGCTGAAACCGCCGCAGTCAGCGCCGTCACGTCAGTGGCATCCACTGCGATCAGGCTATGCTGCTGGCCTTGGGCTACCGACAGACTCTGCTTTACCGCCAGCAGATTGGCTTCATTGCGCGCCAGCAACACCACCTCAGCCCCCTGCTCCGCCAACTGTCGCGCGCAAGCCGCACCCAGCCCCTGACTCGCTCCGCAAACCAGAGCACGCTTGCCCGATAGATCCAGATTCATCTCAATCCCCTTAACATAGCTTTAAGCTTTAAGCTGCAAGCAAAACCAAATCAGGACACCGCGCAGCCTTTAACTTGCAGCTTGCGGCTTGAAGCTTGCCGCTCCTTAAAAGCAGGCGGATGGTACTCGAACCCAGCCTTCCATCAGCACCCGCGCACTGCGGCTCATTACCGCCTTTTTAACAGTCCACTCGCCGTTAACTTGTTTGGCTTCCGCTCCAACGCGCAAGGTGCCTGAGGGGTGACCAAAGACCACCGCCGTTCGATCACCACCACCTGCCGCCAGATTCACCAGCGTTCCGGGTATCGCTGCGGCAGTACCGATAGCCACGGCTGCGGTACCCATCATTGCATGGTGCAGCTTGCCCATGGACAACGCGCGTACCAGCAGATCAGTATCAGTGGCACTCACCTGCTTGCCGCTGGATGAAACATAGTCCGCTGGCTTGGCTACAAAAGCGACCTTGGGCGTATGCTGGCGGCTGACGGCTTCATCCACATGTTTGATCAGCCCCATGCGCACTGCACCATGGGCACGGATGGTCTCGAATTTCAGGAGCGCGGCCGGGTCACCATTGATGGCTTCCTGCAGCTCAGTACCGTTGTAACCGACATCCTGGGCGTTGATAAAAATGGTCGGAATGCCCGCATTGATCATGGTCGCCTGCAATTTGCCGACGCCAGGCACATCCAGTTCATCCACCAGGTTACCGGTAGGGAACATGGCGCCACCGCCCTCACCGTCCCCCTCATCCGCCGGATCAAGAAACTCGATCTGCACTTCCGCTGCGGGAAAGGTCACGCCGTCCAGTTCGAAGTCGCCCGTCTCCTGAACCCCTCCATTGGTCATGGGTACGTGGGCGATAATGGTCTTGCCGATATTACTCTGCCAGATACGCACTACAGCAACACCGTCTTGCGGTACCCGCTCGGCATCCACCAGCCCACCGGTGATGGCGAAAGCACCTACCGCTGCCGACAGGTTGCCGCAGTTGCCGCTCCAGTCGACAAAGGGCGTATCGATCGACACCTGACCGAACAGGTAGTCCACGTCATGCTCGGGCTGGGTGCTCTTGGCCAGAATGACCGTTTTGCTGGTACTGGAAGTCGCGCCCCCCATGCCATCGGTCTGTTTGCCGTAGGGGTCGGGGCTGCCGATCACTCGTAGTAGCAAGTTATCCCGCGCGGCCCCAGGCACCTGAGCCGCTTCAGGCAGATCCTGAAGGCGAAAGAACACGCCTTTACTGGTGCCACCACGCATATAGGTGGCGGGTATTTTGATCTGGGGTAAAGAGGGCATGCAGCTACTCCTTGATATCTAGACAAAAAAGCTAATGCAGGAAAGTACTGATTGATGCACATAGTTCTCAGCGGCGTTGCCAGCACGGTGGACCGGACCGTCCATGCCCAGGCGACTGCCATGGATGGCAGAAGAGCAGAAAATGCAGGAGCAATTTTCTGCCAGGGCATGGTCGAGCGTACAGGGACGTATTTACAGCGTGTCCTGCCCACCGGGATGGCAACATAGCTCTCACAAGCACATCCCAATCAATGCTGAATACGCAGGAGCCAAGGAGTTGGCGCCGCGCGGCCCCGCCCCGCGAGTGGGCACCCCG
>JBKBSI010000023.1:22218-24899 GCA_046291745.1 Pseudomonas sp.
CGCCATGGTGTGGGCGCGGCGCTCCCCTGCCCCTGTTGTGGACCCGCCGTGACCCCTTCCCGGGGGGCTCGCGGCGCCCACCCGGGGGCCAAACGGGCCCACAACTGGTGATGGGCAGCACGGCGCTACGAGCACTTGAGCATCCTTCAAACACTCAACCCTTTAATCCTTTAACTCTTTAACTCTCTAGCTTTAACTCTTCCAACCTTCTCTGCGGTCGGGATTATGCTGCGGGTTCTGCTTCAAGAAAATCCTGCGCAAAACGCTGCAATATGCCGCCAGCATCAAATATCGACACCTCTTCCTGTGTATCCAGACGACAGGTAACCGGCACCTCCACGCGCTCACCATTCTTGCGATGGATCACCAGCGTCATGGTGCCGCGCGGCTTGAGATCACCGGTCACATCAAAGGTTTCTGTGCCATCTATGCCTAGAGTCTTGCGCGTAGTACCGGCCTGAAATTCCAACGGCAACACGCCCATACCCAGCAGGTTGGTGCGGTGAATACGCTCGAAGCCTTCTGCTGCGATTGCCTCCACACCCGCCAGACGCACCCCCTTGGCGGCCCAGTCGCGGGACGAACCCTGACCGTAATCGGCACCCGCAACAATGATCAGCGGCTGCTTGCGCTCCATATAGGTTTCAATCGCTTCCCACATGCGCGTCACCGTACCCTCCGGCTCGATACGCGCCAGCGAACCCTGCTTGATCTGGCCATTCTCCAGCACCATTTCATTGAGCAATTTAGGGTTGGCGAATGTCGCGCGCTGGGCGGTCAGGTGATCGCCGCGGTGCGTAGCATAGGAATTAAAGTCAACTTCCGGCACACCCATCTTGTGCAGATACGCACCGGCAGCGCTGTCGAGCATGATCGCGTTGGATGGCGACAGGTGATCGGTAGTGATATTGTCACCCAGCACGGCCAGCGCACGCATACCCTTGAGCGAGCGCTCACCGGCCAGCGCACCTTCCCAGTACGGCGGGCGACGAATATAGGTGCTCTGCGGCCGCCACTCGTACAGCGGATTGATATTTTGCGCTTCGCGGGTGATATCAAACATCGGGATATAGACTTCGCGGTACTGCTCCGGCTTGACGCTCGCCTTGACGATGGCATTGATCTCCTCGTCGCTGGGCCAGATATCCTTGAGCATGATCGGGTTGCCCTGCTGATCATGGCCCAGCACATCCTTCTCGATATCGAAGCGAATAGTGCCGGCGATCGCGTAGGCCACTACCAGCGGCGGCGATGCGAGAAATGCCTGTTTGGCATAGGGGTGAATACGCCCATCGAAGTTGCGGTTGCCCGACAATACGGCCGTGGCGTACAGGTCGCGATCAACCACTTCCTTCTGAATCACCGGATCCAGCGCGCCGCTCATGCCGTTGCAGGTAGTGCAGGCAAAGGCGACCACGCCAAAGCCGAGATTTTCCAGCTCACCGAGCAGATTGGCTTCTTCCAGGTACATCTTCACTGTCTTGGAGCCTGGCGCCAAAGACGACTTTACCCAGGGCTTGCGGGTCAGGCCGAGCTTGTTGGCGTTCCGCGCAATCAAGCCTGCGGCAATCATGTTGCGCGGGTTGCTGGTGTTGGTACAGCTGGTGATGGCAGCGATAATCACCGCGCCATCGGGCATCTTGCCCTCTTCATTCTCGACCACACCGCTGATACCGCGCGAAGCCAGTTCAGAGGTTGGCAGCAAGGCATGCGGGTTGGACGGTCCAGCCAGGGTGCGTGGCACACTGGCGAGATCAAAGCGCAGTACCCGCTCGTACTCGGCGTTGGTCAGAGTATCCGCCCACAAACCGGTCTCCCGCGCATACTGCTCAACCAGCTTGACCTGCTTGTCTTCACGGCCGGTCAGTTTGAGGTATTCGATGGTTTGCTCATCAATGTAGAACATCGCTGCCGTGGCGCCATACTCCGGCGTCATATTGGAGATGGTTGCGCGATCCCCAACGGTCAGGTTGGACGCACCTTCGCCGTAGAACTCAAGGTAAGCCCCGACTACTCGCTCCTTGCGCAGGAAGGCGGTGAGTGCCAGCACCAGGTCAGTACTGGTGATGCCCGGCTGCAGTTTACCGGTCAGCTCCACACCAATGATATCCGGCAGGCGCATCCAGGACGCGCGGCCTAGCATGACGCTTTCCGCTTCCAGCCCGCCGACACCGACTGAAATCACGCCCAGCGCGTCGACCATGGGTGTGTGACTGTCGGTACCCACGCAGGTATCCGGAAAGGCTACGCCGTCCACTACCTGCACCACCGGCGACATTTTCTCCAGGTTGATCTGGTGCATGATGCCGTTGCCGGGCGGAATGACGTCGACGTTCTTGAACGCGGTCTTGGTCCAGTTGATAAAGTGAAAGCGATCGTCGTTGCGTCGGTCTTCGATGGCGCGGTTCTTTTCGAAGGCGTCCTTCTCAAAACCGGCATGCTCGACGGCCAGCGAATGGTCGACAATCAGTTGAGTCGGCACCACCGGATTGACCTTGGCCGGGTCACCGCCCTTTTCGGCGATCGCATCGCGCAGACCGGCCAGATCGACCAGCGCGGTCTGACCGAGAATGTCATGGCACACCACGCGCGCCGGAAACCAGGGGAAGTCCAGATCGCGGCGGCGCTCGATAAACTGTTTGAGCGAATCGGTGAGCATCGCCGGATCACAGCGACGCACC
>JBKBSI010000240.1:0-4996 GCA_046291745.1 Pseudomonas sp.
CGTTGGTAACGTTGATCTTCACCTGGCAGAGAATCACGAAGATGCCCGCAGTAGCTAGCGCCACCTGGGGCGAACTGGTCAGGTAGCCGAAGGCAATCATGTACATGCGTGTGGGGTCGGCGGCTTCGTCTTCGGGTACCCCGTGTGACAGCGCCAATACCGCCAGAAAGGATCCGGCCAGCATTTTTACCGCGCCGATCAGAATCCAGCCGGGGCCACCAGCCATTACTGCTGTCCACCAGCCGAGCTTTTTACCCTTGCGCGCTTCGGGCACAAAACGCAGAAAATCGACTTGCTCGCCGATCTGCGCGATCAGGGCAAACATCACTGCGGCCGCGGCGCCGAACATCAGGATACTGAACTCGCCAGTGGCGCCCGGCAGCATGCCGGCGTAGCTGCTCCAGTTGTCCACCGAGCTGGCATCCAGATAGATGATGAACACGAACGGCAGCAATTGCAGAACAATCCAGAACGGTTGGGTCCAGAGCTGGAAGCGGCTGATCAGAGTTATGCCATAGGTGACCAGCGGAATGATTGCCACGGCGCAAATGATGTAGCCGAGCGCCAGGGGTACGCCGAACAGCAGCTCCAGCGCCATGGCCATGATGACCGCTTCAAGGGCAAAGAAAATGAAGGTGAAGGACGCGTAGATAAGCGAGGTGATGGTTGAGCCGATATAGCCGAAACCGGCGCCACGGGTCAGCAGGTCACTGTCGACCCCATAACGCGCGGCGTAGTAACTGATCGGTATGGCCGTCAGCAGTATCACCAGGCTGACTACCAGAATCGCTGCCAGCGCATTGGTGAAGCCGTAGTGCAGGGTAATGGCGCCGCCAATGGCCTCAAGCGCCAGAAAAGAAACCGCGCCCAACGCCGTGCTCGCCACCCGCGCGGCAGGCCAGCGCCGAGCGCGCTTGGCGGTAAAGCGCAGGGCATAGTCTTCCAGCGTTTCGTTGGCAACCCATTGGTTGTAATTGCGCCTGACCCGAAAGATATGTTGCCTGGCGGTCATGCTGGTTCCCCTTGGCTGCCTGATGCTGAGGCACTGCACCAGGGCAGCGCCTGCTTATGGTGCGCGGTTGAAGCTGGCGATTGGCTAGCTGGCCCTGGCCGGTGCTGCGCCTGGCTGTTACTTAAGGCGCTATCAATATACATGCCAGTCTGTCGGTAAAACCGAGGCCCCCCCTTATAGGCGTAATGGCGCAGCGCTGCTATGCGTCAAATAACGTAGTCGGCTGGGGTATTTGTCGAATGGGCAGCAGAGCGGTGTCTGCGCAGACTGTGATCCGTGGGCATTGATACGCAACGGCGGGCCAACGCCGTCGTTGCGTTTTTTACTCCGGGTTCAACCGACACGAGGAACTACCATGGATCACAGCAGCGACGCAAAGGGCTTCAAGTCCGGCCGCCGAAACTTTTTGAGCAGTACGGTGGCCGCTATCAGTGCAGCAGTGATGCTGTCAGCACTACCTATGTCAGCCATTCACGCCAACCCGACCACCGCTGAAGCCAACACCACTGGCCTGGCGGTAACCGACGATACCGTCAAGGTCGGCATCCTGCACTCGGTGACCGGCACCATGGCCATCAGTGAAGAGGGCTCGGTGCAGGCCGAGATTCTTGCCATCGAGCAGATCAACGCCATGGGCGGGGTGCTGGGTCGCAAGATCGAGTACATTCAGGAAGACGGCGCCAGTGACTGGCCGACCTTCGCTGATCGCTCCAACAAGCTGCTGCGTCAGGACAAGGTAGCTGCTGTATTTGGCTGCTGGACCTCGGCTTCACGCAAGGCGGTACTGCCGATCTTCGAACGCCACAACGGCATGCTCTACTATCCGACTTTCTACGAGGGTCTGGAGCAGTCACCTAACGTGATCTACACCGGCCAGGAAGCCACCCAGCAGATTCTTGCCGGTCTGGATTGGGTCAAGAATGAGAAGGACGCCAAGACCTACTACCTGATCGGTTCCGACTACATCTGGCCACGCACCTCGAACAAGATTGCCCGTATCCATATCGAGCAGCACCTGGGCGGCACCGTTGTCGGGGAAGATTACTTCCCACTGGGTCACACCAGCTTCAACTCGACCATCAACCGTATTCGTCTGCGCAAGCCTGACGTGATCTTTGCCTCGGTTGTGGGTGGTTCCAACGTAGCGTTCTACCGGCAGATGAAGGCAGCAGGTCTGGACATGACCAGCGGCGACTTCACGCTACTGACCATCTCGGTGACCGAAGACGAGATCCTGGGTATTGGTGGTGAAAATATCGAAGGTGCCTATGCCTCGATGAAGTACTTCCAGAGCCTGGATAACCCCAATAACGAAGCCTTTGTCAAAGCCTTCAAGGAGCGCTGGGGTGCCAACTCGGTTATCGGTGATGTAACTCAGGCAGCCTATCTTGGGCCCTGGTTGTGGAAGGCTGCCGTTGAAGCTGCGGGCTCATTCGATGTCGACAAGGTGCGAGCTGCCTCGCCGGATATCGAGCTGACTACTGCACCTGAAGGTTATGTGAAGATTCACCCGAATCATCACCTCTGGTCCAAGACCCGTATCGGCCTGGCACAGCGCGATGGGCAGTTCAAGCTGGTCCACGAGACCGAAGAACTGATGGAACCCAACCCTTTCCCTGCAGGTTACCAGTAACAGTCTGACCGGCCCGTCTCCCGGCGTGGAGACGGGCCCGGCACCAAGGTGCCAGAACGCCCTGTCTATCCGCTGGAGGAAGGACCATGTTCTCAGAATTCTCTGCCGCCGAGCTGACCGCGATCTTTGCCATGCAGGGGTTTGCCGGTCTGATTCTGTTTGCGGTATTTGTCTTGATGGCCCTGGGCCTCGCAATCATTTTTGGACAGATGGGTGTAATCAACATGGCGCACGGGGAGTTCATGATCCTCGGTGCTTACGTGACTTACATGACATCCAATATGTTCGCTGCACACCTGCCGGATTTTTTCGGCTCCTATTTTATCTTCGCAATCATCTTTGCCTTCTGTGCCGCCGCCTTGCTCGGGGCGCTGGTGGAGTGGAGCATGATTCGTTTTCTCTACCACCGTCCGCTGGATACCCTGCTGGCCACCTGGGGTTTGAGCCTGATTCTGCAGCAGGCCTACCGCTCGATCTTCGGTGCACGTGAGGTTGGCGTGGTGATCCCTGACTGGTTGATGGGTTCCTACAAGATTACCGACATGATCGAGGTGCCGATCAACGGCATGTTCGTCATGTGCCTGGCGATCATCACCACCGTCACCGTGGCCATCCTTATGTACCGTTCGCGCTGGGGCAAGCAGGTGCGCGCTGTAGTGCAGAACCGTTCCATGGCGGGTGCGGTTGGCATCAATACCGCCAAGGTAGACCGTATGACCTTCGCCCTGGGCTGCGGCATTGCCGGGGTGGCAGGCAGCGCCTTCACCATGATCGGCTCCACCGGTCCCAGTTCCGGACAGCTATATATCGTTGACACTTTCCTGGTGGTGGTCTTCGGCGGTGCCGGCAGCCTGCTGGGTACCGTGGCCTCTGCATTCAGCATCTCGCAATCGCAGTCGATCCTTGAGTTCTTCATGGGTGGGTCCATGGCCAAGGTACTGACACTGCTGGTTGTGGTGATGATCCTGATGTTCAGACCCCAGGGCCTGTTCACCCTGAAAGTGCGTCGCTAGGAGGAATTGGTCATGCCATTTAACAACTTCAAGGAATTCATGCCGCGCCAGGACCTGCTCGCCTTTGTGGTGTTGGCCCTGTTGCTGCTGATCGTGTTGCCGCTGAGTCTGGACGTGATGCGTCTGAACCAGGTCGGCAAATACCTGAGCTTCGCCTTTGTCGCGGTGGGTCTGGTGCTGTGCTGGGGTTACGGCGGCATTCTCAGCCTGGGCCAGGGGGTGTTCTATGGTCTGGGTGGTTATGCCCTGGCCATGTATCTGAAACTGGAGGCCTCAAGCCCCGAGAACACCAGCATTCAGACCACGCCCGGCATTCCGGACTTTATGGACTGGAACCAGGTTACCTCGCTGCCGTGGTTCTGGGAGCCCTTCAACAGTCTGGCCTTTACTATTATCGCCGTGGTGCTGGTGCCCTCGGTAGTGGCTTATCTGATTGGTGTGGCGATGTTCAAACGCCGGGTAGGGGGCGTGTACTTCGCCATCATCACCCAGTCCATCGCTGCCATTCTGACCATTCTGATTATCGGTCAGCAGGGTCTGACCGGTGGGGTGAACGGTATCACTGACCTGCGCACACTCAAGGGCTGGAACATCCATACCGACTCGGCCAGCTACTTGCTGTACTTCGTTTGTGTGCTGCTGTTGTTCGTCTGCCTGTTCCTGGCCCAGTACATCCGTCGCTGCAAGACCGGGCGGATTCTGGTCGCCATGCGCGGCCAGGAGGACCGGGTGCGCTTCTCCGGGTACGACATCGCCAACTTCAAGATCTTCGTGTTTGTGGTGGGCGCGGCCTTCGCCGGGATCGGCGGTGCCATGTTCACCCTGCAGGAAGGCTTTATGTCGCCAAGCTTTGTCGGCGTGGTGCCATCGATCGAAATGGTGATCTTCTGCGCGGTCGGTGGCCGCCTGTCGATTGTCGGCGCGGTGTACGGGGTGCTGCTGGTCAACGTGGCCAAGACCCTGTTTGGCGAAACCTTTCCCGAGCTTTGGCTGTTCGCCATGGGCCTGATCTTCATTGGTGTAGTGCTCGGCCTGCCGAATGGTATTGCCGGTCTCTACAACAACTGGGTTGCCCCGCATGTGGAGCGCTTGATGGACAAGGTGTTCGGCAAACAGGAGCAGACCAAAGTCGAGGAATTCGATAACAGCAGCCAGGGAGCCACATCATGACGACTGGATCCAATACCGATTTTATCCTCGCCGTAGAAGGGCTCACTGTGTCCTTTGATGGCTTCAAGGCGGTCGATGATCTGAGCTTCTATGTCGACAAGAACGAGATCCGCGTGATCATCGGCCCAAACGGTGCGGGCAAGACCACGGTGCTGGATCTGATCTGCG
>JBKBSI010000241.1:0-4971 GCA_046291745.1 Pseudomonas sp.
CAGCACTGCCTGCGGCAGTATCAGGCCGTAGGCGACCACTACCAGCAGATCTGGCTGCAGCGCCGCCAGCTCGGCCTGCGCCTGGTCATTGCGCAGGCTGGCAGGCTGATACACCGGTAGGTCATGCTCAAGGGCCAGTTGCTTGACCGCGCTCATGCTCAGCTTCTGCCCGCGTCCGGCGGGTCGATCCGGCTGGCTGTAAACCCCGACCACCTGCAACCCGGCACTAAGCAGGGCCTGCAGATGGACGGCGGCAAATTCGGGTGTGCCGGCGAAGACAATACGAAGGTGGGAAGAATCCATGCTGTTCCTGATCCGGACAAATAAAAAGGCTTGCCGAAGCAAGCCTTGCTATCACACGCCAAGCCTCAGGCGCTGGCCTGTTGCTTGTGCAGCTTTTCCAGTTTCTTGCGAATCCGGTCACGCTTCAGATTGGACAGGTAATCGACGAACAGCTTGCCATTGAGGTGGTCGCACTCGTGCTGGATACATACCGCCAGCAAGCCGTCGCAAACCTCTTCAAAAGGCTCACCGTTGCGATCCAGCGCCTTGACCCGCACCCGCTCCGGGCGCGTGACGGTCTCATAGAAGCCGGGGACCGACAGGCAGCCCTCCTGCATTTCCTCGAGTTCGTCGGTCAATGGCTCGATTTCAGGGTTGATAAACACCCGTGGCTGGCTATTGTCTTCAGAGACATCAATGACCACAATACGTTCATGGACATTAACCTGTGATGCAGCCAGGCCAATGCCTGGAGCGTCATACATGGTCTCGAACATGTCGTCTACCAACTGCCTTACACGCTCGTCCACAGCCGCTACTGGCTTGGCAATAGTGCGTAAACGCGGGTCTGGAAATTCTAAAATGTTTAATATGGCCATGTCTGTTTATAATGCAATTGTGGAATAAATCTAAATTGTGCTGCTAAGATGATGAGCAGCTTGGAAATAAAACGGGTCAGACGTGTTCGAGCATGCCGTCAAACCTGGATGCTGGCCTCTATAATAAAGGGATTCATGTCATGAGGAAAACATTACTCGGCCTTCTGTTGCTCTCAATGAGTTTTTGGGTGCAAGCGCAGGAGTCCGCATTCAAGGAAGGTCACCCGGAAAGATACCAGGTGGTGAGAGGCGATACCCTATGGGATATTGCCGGGCGCTTCCTCAATCTACCCTGGAAATGGCCGGAAATCTGGCACGCCAACCCGCAGATCAGCAACCCTCACCTGATTTACCCAGGTGACATGATCTCTTTGGTGTATATCGATGGTCAGCCGCGTCTGATGGTTGATCGGGGCCAAGGTGGTGGCACTATCAAGCTGTCTCCCACAGTGCGCTCGCAGCCTATCGCTGAAGCTATTCCTACTATCCCGCTGGAAGCCATCAATGCGTTCCTGAATGCCGGACGTATTCTTGATGATCCTGCAATTCTGGAAGCGGCTCCCTATGTGATTGGCGGTGAAGCCGAGAGCGTGATCGCTGGTGGTGGCAATCGGGTTTACGCCCGCGGTGATGTGGATGAGGCACTTCAGGCCTATGGCATCTACCGTCGTGAAAAGTCCTACACCGATCCTGATACCGGCGAGTTCCTGGGTCTGCATGCGCAGGAAATCGGTAATGGCCGTATCACCGCTACCGAGCGCGATATCGCCACTGTGGATATCAGCCGCAGCCGTCAGGAAGTGCGTATTGGTGACCGCCTGTTGCCCACCGAAGAGCGTGCAGTGGCTTCTACCTTCTTCCCCAGCAGCCCGGATCAGCAGGTTGAAGGTCTGATTCTGGATGTGCCGAACGGTGTGACCCAGATCGGTCAGTATGATGTAGTGCTGCTGAACAAGGGCGCCCGTGACGGTCTGAAGGAAGGCAGTGTGCTGGCCATCTACAAGACCGGTGAGCTGGTACGTGACCGCATTCAGAATGAGCGGGTGCGTTTGCCTGACGAGCGTGCCGGTCTGCTGATGGTGTTCCGCGCCTACGACAAGATGAGCTACGGCATCGTGCTTGAAGCTAGTCGTCAGATGGCAATCATGGACAAGGTACGTAACCCCTGATGTACCTGGCGCCGCCCGCTGGGCGGCGCCGTTCCCGATCAAGGATGATCCATGCCGCTTTCCCTGTCCGATACTCGGCAGGCCTTTCTGGTACTGTCCCTGCTTGATGGTCTAGGTGCGCGCTCCATAGCGCAGCTGCTGGCCCACTTTCCCGATCCTGGCGATATCTTCACAGCTACTGGCGCTTCGCTGCGGGCAATCGGCTGCAAGCGCCCGGTGCTTGATGCACTGGCCAGTTACCACCGTCAGGACAGCGAACTGCTTGGACGCCTGGAGCAAGTCACGACCTGGTTGCAAGGCACTGATTGCCAGGTGCTCAGCCTGGCCTGTGCGGATTACCCGGCGTTGCTGCGGGAAATCACCGACCCGCCGCCGGTACTCTACCTGCGCGGCGACGCAAAATTGCTGCATGACCCGCAGTTGGCGATGGTTGGCTCACGCAATCCTGGCCCACACGGCGCGGCTACCGCGCGGCGTTTTGCCCGTAGTCTTACCGAGAATGGTCTGCTGGTTACCAGCGGTATGGCCTTGGGTATTGATGGCGCCTGCCACCAGGGTGCGCTGGACGCGGGCGGCCAGACCATTGCGGTGTGGGGCACCGGTCTGGATCACTGCTATCCGCGGCGTCACCTGCGCCTTGCCGAGCAGATCCTTGATCAGGGTGGCCTGCTGGTGTCTGAACAGCCACCCTACACTGCCCCGCAACCCGGACTGTTTCCCCGTCGCAATCGTATTATCAGCGGTCTGAGTCTCGGCACCCTGGTGGTTGAAGCCAGCCTGAATAGCGGCTCGCTGATCACCGCACGGCTGGCCTTGGAGCAGAATCGCGAAGTCTTTGCCATGCCCGGTTCGATTCACAGCTCCCAGGCCAAGGGTTGCCACCAGTTGCTGCGCCAGGGCGCGCACCTGGTTGAAACGGTCGAGGATGTGCTCAACGTACTGAGTCTGCCGCTAAAAGCGGCTCTGGAATCCTCCAGAGCTGATTCAGAACCGCAACCCGAGTCCGAGCTCTGGGGCTTTCTTGATTACCAGCCGGTAACGGTTGACTGGCTTAGCCAGCATAGCGGGCTGGCCGTCGGGCAAGTGCTTCAGCAGTTGCTCGAGCTGGAGCTGGAAGGCCTGGTGCAGCAGACCCCCCAGGGTTTTTCGCGGCGTTAATCCAAAGCTCTGTGCATCCTTTCGTTTGGGTAGCTTGAGCCGCAGGCACGGCTCCGCTACTGTCACGGTGTGGCCACTCCCGGCACGAGGCAATTGGGGAAAGCATGTTGGCAAACTGGCGAATCAGACAGGTGGAAAGGATAGTCAAGGTGGGCGGCGTGATTGCCTACCCGACCGAGGCGGTCTGGGGGCTGGGGTGCGACCCCTGGCAGGCAGACGCGGTGGAGCGTTTGCTTGAGCTCAAACAGCGTCCGGTGGAGAAAGGCCTGATACTGGTCGCTGGACACATCGACCAGTTCGACTTTCTGCTCTGGGACTTGCCCGACAACCAGTTGGCCAAGCTGCGGCTGTCCTGGCCCGGCGCCAATACCTGGCTGGTCCCACATCAGGAGCGCTTGCCGCCGTGGATTACTGGCCAGCACGACAGCGTAGCTTTGCGGGTCAGCGCGCATCCGCTGGTGCGCCAGCTATGCCAGGCATGCGGCCCGCTGGTGTCGACTTCGGCTAATCCCACGGGGCGCCCTGCCGCGCGCTCGCGGTTGCGGGTCGAACAGTATTTCCACCGCAGACTGGAAGCGATTGTCCCCGGCGCATTGGGTGGGCAACGCAATCCCAGTATCATAAGGGACTTGCAGACCGACCAGATCATCCGCCCGTCCTGAGGTAAGCCCGTGAAAGATATGCCCGATGCCACCGATGTTGCCGCCGTCAAAGCCTATCTGATGGGGTTGCAGGATCGCATCTGCGCCGCATTGGAGGGCGCCGATGGCCAGGCGCGCTTTCAGGAAGAGTGTTGGGAAAGGCCGGGCGGCGGCGGTGGGCGTTCGCGCATCATCGAAAACGGCGGCATGCTGGAGAAGGGCGGGGTGGGATTCTCCCATGTGCATGGTGACAGCATGCCACCCTCGGCGACGGCGCAGCGCCCGGAGCTGGCTGGACGCTCCTTCCAGGCCATGGGCGTGTCGCTGGTCATGCATCCAAATAATCCGCATATTCCTACCTCCCACGCCAATGTGCGTTTTTTCGTTGCGGAAATGCCTGACTCGGATCCGGTCTGGTGGTTTGGTGGTGGCTTCGATCTGACGCCCTACTATGGCCACGAGGAAGACTGTGTTCACTGGCATCAGATAGCGCGTGATGCCTGCGCACCCTTCGGCGAGGACGTATACCCCAAGTACAAGGCCTGGTGTGACGAGTACTTTTATCTCAAGCATCGACAGGAGGCACGGGGTGTCGGCGGGCTGTTTTTCGACGACTTGAACAAGTGGGGTTTCGAGCGCAGTTTCGAATTCCAGCGGGCGATTGGCGATGCTTATATCGATGCCTACCTGCCGATCGTCGAGCGCCGACGCAATACGCCGTTCAGCGCCGAGCAAAAGGCTTTTCAGGAGTTCCGCCGCGGCCGCTATGTGGAGTTCAACCTGGTATACGACCGGGGAACGCTGTTTGGCCTGCAGACCGGCGGGCGTACCGAATCCATTCTGATGTCCCTGCCGCCCACGGTACGTTGGGGCTACAACTGGCAAGCCGAACCGGGCAGTGAAGAGGCGCGGTTGGCTGAGGAATTTCTACCACCACGTGACTGGCTGGGGTTGCAGTCATGAGCCTTGATCGTTATGCGGTAATCGGCAACCCGATCGCGCACAGCAAGTCACCGTTGATTCACCGTCTGTTTGCCGAACAGACCGGCGAGCAGTTGACCTACGAAGCGCTGCTGGCGCCGCTGGACGACTTTGCTGGCAGCCTGCAGGGCTTTCTGCGTG
>JBKBSI010000242.1:0-4961 GCA_046291745.1 Pseudomonas sp.
ATAAAGGCACCAAGCGCCTCCGGATCCTGATCGGTGGCCAGCTCTCCAGCTTCCCGGGCCTGCTCAAGACAATCCGCAAGCAACTGGCTGGAGCGATTGAGAATAGCGCTAGCGGCGTAGCCAATCGGTTGGCTTTCATCGGCCTTTTCATGACACAGACTACCGATAAAGCACTGATGCGTGGGCTCCGGCTGGTTGGCAAAGTAGCCTACCAGGTCGCGGTAGAAGCGCAGAATCCGCTCCCGGGGGGAGGCATCATTTGCCTGCAAAGCAGCAGCAAAGCGCTCCAGCCGTGGCGTGTAATAGTAGTGCAAGGCCTGGATGGCAAAATCTTCCTTGCTCTCGAAGTAATGATAGAAAGAGCCCTTGGGCACACCGGCGCCCTGGGTAATTTCCTGCACACCGGTACCGTTGTAGCCCTTGAGCAACATGACCTCGGTACCGGCCGCCAGAATACGTGCACGTTTGTCTTGGATAGCGTTCATGGCAAGCACTATACGACTGGTCATCTTTTATTTATAGGGTTACATAGCATTATTGATTTTACTGATGCGAGGGGATAAAGCTGCAAGCTGCAAGCTGCAAGCTGCAAGCAAAAAGTATGCGCTGGGGCTTATGCGACACACACGAAAAAGCCGGGGAAGGCCCCGGCTTTTTCTTGCGGCTTCTATAGCTGCGGCTTGCAGCTCCGCCCAGCGGCTTAGTGCTCGACGCCGCCTTCGCCATGGATGTGACCATGGGCAAGCTCATCTTCGCTGGCTTCGCGGATATCCTTCACCTTAACTTCAAAAGTCAGGCGCTGACCGGCCAGGGGATGGTTGCCATCGACAGTCACTTCATCACCTTCAAGGGCAGTAACGGTAACAATCTGCATGCTACCGTCAGGACCGGAGGCGTGAAACTGCATACCTACTTCCAGCTCGTCCACGCCTTCGAACATGTTGCGGCCCAGTACGGCAACCAGCTCAGCGCTGAACTCGCCATAGGCATTTTCAGGCTCAACCGAGACTTTCAGCTCGTCGCCAACCTGCTTGCCATCCAGGGCCTGCTCCAGACCGGGGATGATGTTACCGGCGCCGTGCAGGTAAACCAGCGGAGCACCACCGTCGGAAGTGTCCAGTACTTCGCCCGCATCATTGGTCAGGGTGTATTCAATCGATACGGCTTTGTTGGCAGCAATCTGCATAATGTAATACCTGTCGTTTTGCTTGAAATAGGCCAGTCTACGCGGATTGGCCGGCTAACGCACGGGTTGACCGACACGTGGCATGCACCGAATATGGTTACCCCAAGTACAACCCGGCAAAAAAGTACAACCCGGCAAGCATTCAGGATAAAGATGACTAGCAGACTGGTACTGGTAATCAATTGCGGCAGCTCTTCGATCAAATTCGCCCTGCGTCGTGAAGGCGACAGCACCGCGTTAATCAGTGGCTTGGCCGAGCGCCTTGGCAGCAGCAAGGCCAGCTTGAGCTGGCAGGCGGCAGGTACCAAGCACGAATTCAGTCTGGCCGATGGCGCCCACGCCGAAGCCCTGACAGCGCTATTACCCTTGATCGAAGCACATGCCGAGCAACCGCTCAGTGCAGTAGGCCATCGCGTAGTACATGGCGGCGAAAACTTCACTGGCGCGCAGATAATCGATACCGAGGTTATCGCTGCCATAGAGGCTAGCGCCCCCCTCGCCCCGCTGCATAACCCGGCCAACCTGACCGGGATAGAAGCAGCGATGCAGGTGTTTGCCGACATCCCGCACATTGCCATCTTTGATACCGCATTCCACCAGAGCATGCCCGAGCATGCCTACCGCTACGCCATTCCCGAACACCTGTACCGCGACCACGCGATTCGCCGCTATGGCTTTCATGGCACCAGCCATCAATACGTCACCACGCAGGCCAGCCTGCTGAGCGGACTAAAGCCCGGTCAAGGCGCTTGGCTCAGCGCGCACCTGGGTAACGGCTGCTCGAGCTGCGCAGTACTTGACGGCCGCAGCCTGGATACCAGCATGGGTCTCACGCCCCTGGAAGGCCTGGTCATGGGAACTCGCAGCGGCGATGTGGATCCCAACCTGCATGCGCATCTGGCCCGCACCCTGGGCTGGAACCTGCCGCACATAGAACAGATGCTCAATCGTGAAAGTGGTCTGCTCGGCCTCTCCGGGCTGTCCAATGATATGCGCCAGCTGGAGCAGGCCAAGGCCGAAGGTCATGCCGGAGCCGCCCTGGCCATTAACGTCTTCTGTTATCGCCTGGCGCGCTCGTTGATGGGCCTGGCCGCAGCACTACCGCGCCTCGACGGACTTATATTTACCGGCGGCATTGGTGAAAACTCGGCACTGGTGCGCGCTACCACCCTTGAACACATGGCCCTGCTCGGCCTGCGCCTGGACGCCCAGCGCAATGCCGATCTGCCACGGGGTCAGGCTGAAGAAATACAGCAGGCAGGCAGTACACGGATTATGGTCATACCCACGGATGAAGAACGCCAGATAGCCGAAGAGAGCCTGGCGCTGCTCGACCACTGATACCTACAACAGGCGGAAAGCTCACATGCACACCTTTTTCATTGCACCCACTGGCTTCGGCGTTGGCCTGACCTCAATCAGCCTGGGCCTGATTCGCTCCCTGCAGCGCACCGGCCTACGCGTACACTTTTTAAAACCCATCGCCCAGCCACATCCCGGCGATACCGGGCCAGAACGCTCGACCGAGCTGATCAGCCGCACCCTCGACCTGCAACCGCCGACCCCCCTGGCACTGCCCGATGTAGAACATCGCCTGGCCAACGGACAATTGGATGAAGTGCTGGAGGACATTGTCAGCAACTATCAGCTCGCCGCCGTGGACGCCGATGTGGTGATTGTCGAAGGCATGGTGCCGACCCGTCAGGCCAGCTACGCCGCGCGCATCAACCACCACTTGGCGCGCAGCCTGGATGCCGACGTGATTCTGGTGACTGCGCCGGATAGCGACGACATGTCCAGCCTGGCCGACCGTATCGAGATTCACGCCCAGGGCTTTGGTGGCCCGCGCAATCCAAAGGTGCTCGGGGTGATCGTCAACAAGGTGCGCGGACTGGACACCAGCGACGGCCCACCCGCCGATCGTGATGAGCTTAAGCGCACGCTCAAGGAGTTCGCCCTGGCCCTGAAGCAGGAATCAAAGGTGCTGGATACCGAAGACTTCCGCCTGATCGGCTGCATTCCCTGGCAGGACGAGCTGAATGCGCCGCGTACCTCCGATGTCGCCGCACTGCTGCAGACCAGCATCCTGCATGCTGGCGACATGGAAAACCGCCGGGTGATGGATATTGCTCTGTGCGCACGCACCGTGCCCAATATTGTTGAGCGCCTGCGCCCCGGTACGCTGATAGTCGCGCCCGGTGACCGCGATGACGTAATCATTGCCGCGAGCCTCGCGGCACTGGCCGGCACGCCCCTGGCCGGACTATTGCTGACCAGCGGCTTCAGCCCCGACAGCCGTGTCATGCAACTATGCCAACCGGCCTTGGACAGCGGCTTGCCGGTCCTAGGCGCTGACACCAACACCTTCAATACCGCCACCAGCCTGGATCGCATGAACCGCGAGATCCCGGTGGACGACCACGACCGTGCCGAACGCGTTACCGAATACGCCGCATCACATATCGACCACGCCTGGCTGCAGCGCCGCTGCGGCACGCCGCGTGAGTTGCGCATGTCGCCACCAGCCTTCCGCTACCAGTTGATGCGCCGTGCCCAGCAGGCACGCAAGCGCATCGTCTTGCCCGAAGGTGATGAACCAAGAACCGTGCAGGCCGCTGCCATCTGTCAGCGCCGCGGCATTGCCCAGTGCATTTTGCTGGCCAAACCGGAGTCGGTTGAAGCCGTGGCCCGCGCCCAGCACATCACCCTGCCCGAAGGTCTGCAGATAATCGATCCGGAGCTGGTCCGCGAGCGCTACGTCGAAGACATGGTGGAATTGCGCAAGGGCCGCGGCCTGAATGCCCCCATGGCATTGCAGCAACTTGAAGACAACGTGGTACTGGGCACCATGATGCTGGCCCTGGACGAGGTCGACGGCCTGGTCTCCGGCGCCATCCACACCACCGCCAACACCATTCGCCCGGCCTTTCAGTTGATCAAGACCGCGCCCGGCTACAACCTGGTGTCATCAATCTTCTTTATGCTCCTGCCCGAGCAGGTACTAGTATATGGCGACTGCGCGGTAAACCCCGATCCGGACGCCGCGGAACTGGCGGAAATTGCCATTCAAAGCGCCCGTTCGGCGGAATCCTTCGGCATTCCGGCACGGGTAGCGATGATCAGTTACTCGACCGGCGAATCAGGTACCGGTGCAGACGTGGAGAAGGTGCGCGAGGCCACCCGCATCGCCCGCGAGCGCGAGCCCGACCTTTTGATCGACGGCCCGCTGCAGTATGATGCCGCCGCAATTGCCAGCGTCGGCGCGCAAAAGGCCCCTGACAGCCCGGTTGCCGGCAAGGCAACAGTGTTCGTGTTCCCGGACCTGAACACCGGCAACACCACCTACAAGGCAGTCCAGCGCAGTGCCAACGTCATCAGCGTCGGCCCAATGCTGCAAGGCCTGCGCAAGCCGGTCAACGACTTGTCACGTGGCGCGCTGGTCGACGATATTGTCTATACCATCGCCCTGACTGCCATACAGGCGGACAAGAAGGATTAACCGAGGCTGGCACGCCAGCCCATTGTAGTGAGCACCCGTAGATGCTGAGTTTTCTGCCTGCCTGGCTGCGCGGCGTAATTGCCGCGCTGCTGCTGATCATCAACACCCTGATCTGCTGCAGCGTGCTGTTTACCTTTGCCTTGATCAAACTGTTGCCCATAGCCGCTCTGAAAATCTTCTGCACCCGTGCGATGATCCGCATCGCCGAGTTCTGGATGGCTTGCAACAGTGGCTGGATGGCGCTCAGCGGTAAAACCGAGTGGGATCTGCAAGGGG
>JBKBSI010000243.1:0-4780 GCA_046291745.1 Pseudomonas sp.
TTGAGCCATTGTGACGCCCTTAGCCTGCTCAGGGTGGCGCCATCAAGCTGAGCCAAGGCGGCGAAGTGCTGGCCGCGCAGATCCGCGAGCAGGCTCAATACCGTATTGTGATTGAACACCCGCTCAAAATAGCGTGCCACCGTCCGCGTCAGTGCAAAAAAGCGAATACCGCCGCCGGGCATATAGACGTCGAACATGACCCGCTGCCCCGCCGCCCACAACAGCGCGGTAACCCCGGTGGCGGTAATGAACCAGCCAGATAGCGCCAACAAGCCAATCGCGCTGAATAGCGTCAATGTCAGTAACAGCGCGCCAACCCACAGACGGCCGCGGCGCTGCATGATCAACTCCAGCCAGGGTTTGAGCTCAGACATTCGTCAGCCTCCCCTTGGCCAGCTCAACACGGCGGTCCGCCAGCGCCATTAGCGCCGGGTGGTGAGTGGCGATTATCAGTGTCTTGCCGCTCCCTGCCAGCAGGCGCAGAGCTTCTATCACCTCTGCCTCGCTCTGCTCATCCAGGCTGGCTGTTGGCTCGTCGAGCAATACCAGCTCGGCGCCGGATAACCAGACTCTGGCCAGCGCCAGGCGCTGCGCCTGCCCGCCGGACAGCCCGCGACCACCCTCACCCAATGGCGTCTCCAGGCCCTGAGCCTGGCTGGACAGCAAGGGTCCAAGACCGACTGCCTCTACAGCGCGGAGCATATCCGCCGTAGCTGCCTGCGGCGCAGTCAGACGCAGATTGTCAGCCCAACAGCCCTGGATCAGAAAAGGTCGCTGGCCCTGCCAGGCCACCGGTTGTTGTCCCGGCAACTGACCGAACAGGCTGATGCTGCCCGCATCGGGCTGCACAAAGCCGGCCAGGCAGTGCAGCAAACTGGACTTGCCGGAACCTGAAGGCCCGACCAGCGCCAGCACCTGGCCAGGCTCGATTTCCAGGCTGACATCCTGCAGCACTGAGCCGCGCCCGGGGTAACTCAGCGTCAGGCTGTGGATACAAATGCCCTGCGCATCGGCGGCCCGCAAAGAGCTATCGAAGGATGACGTTTTGTCCGCTTCCTGCTGCAATGCACCCAGGCCATCCGCCGCGCCCAGCGCTGCGGCCCGATCATGGTAGGACTGCGCCAGGCTGCGTAGCGGCTGGAAGAATTCCGGTGCCAGCAACAGCACAAACAACCCGGAGAACAGCGTCAATTCGGCGGCGGGTCCATACTGGATATAGCCCAACAGCCCGAAGCCGATATACATGGCTGCCACCGCGATGGCCACGGAAGCGAAGAATTCCAGTACCGCAGAGGAAAGGAAGGCAATACGCAGGGTACGCATGGTTACTGCGCGGTAGCGTTCGGCGGCACTCTCCACTGACCGGGTAGCCGCGCCGACCTGGCCGAACAACTGCAGACTGGTAAGACTGCGCACACGATCGAGAAAGTGCCCGGCCAGCCGTCCCGCCTCCAACACATGCTGCTGGCTGACTTTTTCCGCGCTCATACCCACCAGCGCCATAAACAGGGGAATCAGCGGAGCGGCAAACAACAGAAACAGGGCGGCGAGCCAGTCGAGCCAGAACACCACCGCAAGAATCAACAGCGGCGATAGCAGTGCCAGCCATTGCTGGGGCAGATAACGGGCATAGAAACCATCCAGCGCTTCAACCTGCTCTACCCATTGGTTGGTCAGGGTAGCGCTGGAGCGATCGGCCAGCCGTACCGGCCCCAGATCCGCCCAATGCTGCGCCAGTTGTACCCGCGCCTGTTGGCGCACGCGCATGCTGGCTTGCTGACCGCAGCGCTCCTGGGCAGCTTGAGCCAGCGCTCGCAGCAGAATGGCCAGAGCAAGGCCGACACCAGGCCACAGCAGGGTAAAATAGGGCGCCTGGTCAACCAGCAGGGCATGCACCAGCCAGGCAATCAGGCCCATCTGCAGCACTATGCTCAGCGTATGCAACAGCCCTAGAATTACCGCAGCATGCAGCCAGGGTCGGACCGCCAGCCCCTGCTGCCGCAGCCAGTTACGGCTGCGGCGGCCGGACTCAGTGATAGCCTTCACCCACGCGGACCTTGCCGCGGAATACCCAATAGGTCCAGGCGGTATAACCAAGGATGATCGGTATCACAAACAGCACCCCAAGCAGCAGGAAAAGTTGTGACTCCGGCGCCGATGCCGCATCCCACAGGGTGAAATTTGGCGGGATCACATAGGGCCAGCGAGTCCAGAGCAGTCCGAAGTAGGTCGCGGCAAACATCGCCATGGTTGCGACAAAGGGCAGCGACTGTCTGCGTTTGCGCAGGCCGCGCCAGATCTGGAAGGCAAAGAACAGCGCCAGTACCGGGAATATCCAGATCCAGCGGATCACCGCAAACCAGCGCTCGTAAGCGGCCGGGTCAACCCAAGGCGTCCAGATGCTGATGATGGCAAATACCGCCAGCACCGCCCCCAGCAACCAGGGCGCCAGACCGTAGGCCCACTCCTGAATATAGCCCTCGGTCTTCATGATCAGCCAGGTGCAGCCCAGCAATGCGTAACCGGCCATCAGACCCAGCCCGGTCATTACAGTAAAGGGCGTCAGCCAGTCAAAGGCACCACCGGCGTAGGCCAGACCTTCGGTTTCATAGCCCTGGATATAGGAGCCGACCACCACCCCCTGGGCAAAGGCGGCCAGAAACGAGCCCCCGGCAAAGGCCCAGTTCCACAGGTAGCGCGAGCTTTTGGCCTTGAAGCGGAACTCGAAAGCCACGCCGCGAAAGATCAGACCAGCGAGCATCAGGAATACGCCGATATACAGGGCTGGCAGCAAGATCGAATAGACCAGTGGGAAGGCGCCCAGCAGGCCAGCACCACCTAACACCAGCCAGGTCTCGTTGCCGTCCCAGACCGGCGCTACCGAGTTCATCATCACGTCGCGGGCGTCTTCATCAGGAGCAAAAGGGAACAGCATGCCCACGCCCAGATCAAAGCCGTCCATCAGTACATACATGATCACCGCAAAGGCAATAATCCCTGCCCAGATCATCGACAGGTCGAAGATTTCCGTTTCCATGCTCAGGACCCCTTCTGTTCAAGTGAGACGTCGCTGCCCGAGAACGGGCGTGCGGGCCGATGCACTTCATCGATGTCAGAGGTGCGCTCATCAATTTCCAGGCCGTCCTGCAAAACGCGCATCAGGTAGTACAGCCCCGCGCTGAAGATCATCGCGTAGACCAGGATATAACCGAGCAGGGTAAAGAGTGCCATGCCGCCGGTCAGCGAGGGCGTCACCCCTTCGGCGTGGCTCATCAACCCGTATACCAGCCAGGGCGCGCGCCCCGCCTCGGTGACTATCCAGCCGGCCAGCACGGCGATAAAGGGCGTGACACTCATAACCCGCAGCCACTGCAGAAACCAGGGCGTTTGCCAGTAGCGCTGATTACGTCGCAACAGCAGTCCAACAAAGGCCGTGGCTATCATCAGCAGCCCCAGACCGACCATCACGCGGAAGGCCCAGAACACCAGGGCTACCGGCGGCTGCTCTTCAGCCGACACCTCATTCAGGCCAGGTACCTCACCATCGAGGTCATGGGTAAGAATCAGGCTGGCCAGCTTGGGAATGCCAATCTCGAAGCGGTTGGTCTGATTGGCCTGGTCGGGCCAGGCGAACAGCAGCAAAGGAACACCGTTAGCCGTCTCCCAGTTGCCTTCCATGGCGGCGATCTTGAGCGGCTGATGTTCCAGCGTATTGATGCCATGGAAGTCCCCTACCACCGCCTGGGTCGGCGCCACGATCAGAATCATCCACAGGCACATGGAGAGTGCCTTGCGATTCACCTCCACCTCGCGGCCACGCAGCAGATACCAGGCGCTTACCCCGGCGACAACAAAGGCGCCAGTGAGGAAAGAGGCCAGACCCATATGCGCAAAGCGGTAGGGGAAAGAGGGATTGAAGATGGCTTCGCTCCAGGAAGTGACAAAGAACACTCCTTCGCGCAACTCCACGCCAGCAGGGGTATGCATCCAGCTGTTGGCCGCAAGAATCCAGAACGACGAGATAAAGGTGCCAATCGCCACCATACAGGCGGCAAACAGATGGATGCCCTTGGGTACCTTGTCACGCCCGAATAGCAAAACGCCAAGGAAGGCCGCCTCGAGGAAAAAGGCGGTGATCACCTCATAGCTGAGTACCGGCCCAAGGAAATTGGCCGCAGCGTAGGAGTAATTGCTCCAGTTGGTACCGAACTGGAAGGACATGACGATACCCGACACCACGCCCATGCCGAAGACCACGGCAAACACCTGTATCCAGAACTTCGACAGGCGCTCCCAGACCGGATTGCCGGTCTTGAAGGACAGCGCCTCGAGGAAGGCGATAAAGGACGCCAGACCAATAGTAAAGACCGGAAAAATCGCGTGAAACGACACCACGAAGGCAAACTGGATGCGTGACAGCAGGAGGGGATCGAGTTCCATGCGCACTGCTCCTAAGGGAATGGGGGGCGTCGACTATCCGTATCAGGTAAATCGAGCATGCGGGGTACGGAGTTCTGACAGTCCAGCGCTCGGGAATGTTCCTGACAAGAATTGTGCCCGTTGGGGGGCTGCGGCAACAGGTGGTCAATTGCCGCAGTCCTGTGTCCCCGGCCAGGCTAGCGCTACAACAGCGCCCAGAGGGTCACGCCAAGGGGCAGCAGCACCGCCGTGGCCATACCCATCAGACTCATGCCCAAGGCCGCAAAAGCCCCCGCCTCCTCACTTTCTTCCATCGACCTGGCGGTTCCCACCGCGTGGGCGCAGTTGCCCATGGCCAGGC
>JBKBSI010000244.1:0-4670 GCA_046291745.1 Pseudomonas sp.
GTGATCCTCCTGGCAGTGCCGGTGCTGGCGATGGAGAAGGTCCTGGCCGAGCTGGCCGCAATGGATCTGGGTCAGGCCGTGATCACCGACGTAGGCAGCACCAAGGGTGCCGTGGTCAGTGCTGTGGAGCAGGCGTTTGGTCAGGTGCCCGCACTCTTTGTGCCGGGCCATCCTATTGCCGGTTCGGAGAAAAGTGGCGTCGAGGCGGCCAAGGGCACGCTTTTCCGTCATCACAAGGTGATCCTCACGCCGCTTGAACATACCTCCGAAGCGGCATTGGAACAGGTGACTGCGCTATGGCAGGTGCTGGGCGCCGATGTTGAGCATATGGCCCTGGCCGACCACGATGAAGTGCTGGCGGCCACCAGCCATTTACCCCATCTGCTGGCGTTTTCGCTGGTCGATACCCTGGCCGCACGCAGTGAAAATCTGGAGATTTTCCGCTACGCTGCCGGCGGCTTTCGTGACTTTACCCGGATTGCCGCGAGCGACCCGGTCATGTGGCGGGATGTTTTTCTGGCCAATCCTGACGCCGTATTGCGCAGTCTGGATGCCTTCACCCGTGACCTGCAACGTCTGCGCACCGCTATTCAGGAGCGCGATGCCAATACCTTGCTCGGCGTATTTACCCGAGCCAAGTCGGCACGCGAGCATTTCAGTACAATTCTGGCCCGCAGGGCCTATGTGGAACCTATGCCGAATCAAGTCAGTAATTTCATTGCCAGTCCCGGTGGAAGTGTTCAGGGCCGTATCCGTGTCCCGGGCGACAAATCCATCTCCCACCGTTCGATCATGCTCGGCTCACTTGCTGAGGGCGTTACCCAGGTCAGCGGCTTTCTTGAGGGCGAAGACAGCCTGGCCACGCTGCAGGCCTTCCGCGACATGGGTGTGGTTATCGAAGGGCCGCACCATGGCGGCGTGACCATTACCGGTGTAGGGCTGCACGGCCTCAAGGCGCCCCCCGGGCCGCTGTATGTCGGCAACTCGGGCACGTCCATGCGGCTGCTTGCTGGCTTGCTGGCAGGCCAGCAGTTCGATAGCGTCATGACTGGTGATGCATCCTTGACCAAGCGGCCCATGGGCCGGGTGGCCAAGCCCCTGCGGGAAATGGGTGCGCGCATCGAGACGGCAGAGGAGGGCAGGCCGCCCCTGCATATCACCGGTGATAGCCGTCTGGTCGGAATGGACTACAGCATGCCGATGGCCAGTGCCCAGGTTAAATCCTGTTTGCTGCTTGCGGGCTTGTATGCCCGGGGTAGCACCTCCGTGGTTGAGCCAGCGCCGACGCGCGACCATACCGAGCGCATGCTCAAAGGCTTCGGCTACCCGGTCAGCGTAGAGGGTGCCAAGGTCACTATCGAGCCTGGCCACAAGCTCACTGCCTGCAAGATTGATGTGCCGGCGGATATCTCCTCTGCGGCCTTCTTCATGGTTGCAGCCAGCATCGCCGAAGGTTCAGATCTGGTTCTGGAGCACGTGGGTATCAATCCTACGCGCATAGGTGTAATCAATATCCTGCGTGCCATGGGCGGTAATATTGAGGTGTTGAACGAGCGTGAAGTGGGCGGCGAGCCGGTGGCCGATATCCGTATCCGCAGCGCGCAGCTCAAGGGTATCGACATTCCGGTTGATCAGGTGCCGCTGGCGATCGACGAGTTTCCGGCGCTGTTCGTTGCTGCTGCCTGTGCCGAGGGTCGGACTACCTTGCGCGGCGCAGAGGAGTTGCGGGTCAAGGAGTCGGATCGAATCCAGGTCATGGCCGACGGCCTGCAAATCCTCGGTATCAGTGCCGAGCCTACCGAAGACGGCATTGTCATCACCGGCGGCCAGTTGCAGGGCGGCAAGGTCGACAGTCACGGCGACCACCGCATCGCCATGTCCTTCAGCGTTGCGGCGTTAAGGGCTGCTGGCGACATACAGATCACCGATTGCGCCAACGTGGCGACATCATTCCCGGGCTTCGTTGCGCTGGCCAGTTCGGTCGGTATGCGGGTCCGGCTGGAGGAAGGCGTGTGACAGATCAAGCTATACCGGTCATTACCATTGACGGCCCTGGTGGCTCGGGCAAGGGTACCATCGCTGGCATGCTGGCCAGTCGGCTGGCCTGGAACCTGCTGGACTCCGGCGCCCTCTATCGTCTGCTGGCTTTTGCTGCGCAGAACCACGGGGTGGATCTGACCAACGAGGAGGGGCTCAAGGCCCTCGCCGCGCATCTGGATGTGCAGTTCGTCGCCGATGACGGCCAGCGCGAACAGCGCATCATCCTTGAGGGTGAAGAGGTGACGCGCGCGATTCGCACCGAATCCATGGGCACTGGCGCCTCCCAGGTTGCTGCATTGCCGGTGGTGCGTGACGCCTTGCTCAGTCGCCAGCAGGCATTTCGCGAAGCGCCGGGACTGGTGGCTGATGGTCGTGATATGGGTACGGTGGTCTTCCCCGACGCCCAGCTGAAGATATTTCTGACCGCCAGCCCGCAGGAAAGGGCGGAGAGGCGGCACAAGCAGTTGCTCGAAAAGGGCGAAACTGCTAATCTGGCGAGTCTTCTCGATGAGATTATGGCTCGGGATGAGCGCGATATGAATCGGAGCGTGGCGCCCTTGCGGCCTGCGGACGATGCCATCGTTCTTGATTCCACCCTTCTTTCGATAGAAGAAGTACTTGAAACAGTCTTGCAGGAAGCGCGCAAACGCGACTTGCAGGGCTGATCAGGCTATCCACTGCCGGGTTAACCAGCCTGGCCGGCAGCGGTCATTTTATAATCAACCCACGTCAGCTGGTGATGTGGCGGGTATGTTGGCTGCAGGGCGCGCGATACAAGCGGCCAGGCGGTTACTGCCTTAATAACCATTTACAGGATTCCAAATGAGCGAAAGCTTTGCCGAACTTTTTGAAGAAAGTCTAGTAACCCTCGACATGCAGCCGGGTTCCATCATCACCGGTATCATCGTGGACATCGACTCCGATTGGGTCACCGTCCATGCTGGCTTGAAGTCTGAAGGTGTCATCCCGCGTGAGCAGTTCCTGAACGATCAGGGCGAGCTGACGATCAAAGTGGGTGATGAGGTTCACGTTGCACTGGAAGCCGTTGAAGACGGTTTCGGTGAGACTAAACTGTCCCGTGAGAAGGCCAAGCGCGCCGAATCCTGGAAAGTCCTCGAAGCAGCTTTCGCCGCAGAAGAAATCGTCAAGGGTGTTATCAACGGCAAGGTCAAAGGTGGCTTTACCGTCGACGTCAACACCATCCGCGCGTTCCTGCCTGGCTCCCTGGTTGATGTCCGCCCTGTGCGCGACACCACTCACCTGGAAGGCAAGGAACTGGAATTCAAGGTCATCAAGCTTGACCAGAAGCGCAACAACGTTGTCGTTTCCCGTCGTGCCGTCCTCGAAGCCGAGAACAGTGCCGAGCGTGAAGCCCTGCTGGAAACCCTGCAGGAAGGCCAGGTTGTCAAAGGTATCGTCAAGAACCTCACAGATTACGGCGCATTCGTCGATCTGGGCGGCGTAGACGGCCTGCTGCACATCACCGACATGGCTTGGAAGCGCATCAAGCATCCTTCCGAGATCGTCAATGTTGGCGACGAGATCGACGTTAAAGTGCTGAAGTTCGACCGCGAGCGCAACCGCGTTTCCCTGGGTCTGAAACAGCTGGGCGAAGATCCATGGGTTGCTATCACTGGTCGCTACCCAGAAGGTACCCGTGTTACCGCCAAGGTCACCAACCTCACCGATTACGGCTGCTTTGCCGAGCTGGAAGAGGGTGTTGAAGGTCTGGTACACGTATCCGAAATGGATTGGACCAACAAGAACATCCATCCTTCCAAGGTTGTCCAGGTCGGCGACGACGTGGAAGTCATGGTTCTGGATATCGACGAAGATCGTCGTCGTATCTCCCTGGGCATCAAGCAGTGCAAGATGAACCCATGGGAAGAGTTCTCCAGCAAGTTCAACAAGGGCGACAAGATCTCCGGCTCCATCAAGTCGATCACCGATTTCGGTATCTTCATTGGTCTGGACGGCGGCATCGACGGTCTGGTTCACCTATCCGACATCTCCTGGAACGAAGCTGGCGAAGAAGCCGTGCGCCGTTTCAAGAAGGGCGACGAGATCGAAACTGTCATCCTGTCTGTTGATCCCGAGCGCGAGCGCATTTCTCTGGGCGTCAAGCAGTTGGAAGACGATCCGTTCTCCAACTTCGCTTCGCTGAACGAGAAGGGCACCATCCTCAACGGTATCGTCAAGGAAGTGGACGCCAAGGGCGCGGTAATTACCCTGGCCGATGAAATCGAAGGCACTCTGAAAGCCTCCGAAATCAGCCGTGACCGCGTTGAAGATGCTCGCAACGTTCTGAACGTTGGTGACGAGATCGAAGCCAAGATCATCAGCATCGATCGCAAGAGCCGCGTGATCAGCCTGTCGATCAAGGCCAAGGATGTTGAAGACGAGAAAGAAGCTATCCAGGGTCTGCGTCAGCAGGAAATGGCTGCTTCCGGTCCGACCACCATTGGTGATCTGATCAAGGCGCAAATGGAGAACAAGGGCAACTAAGCCTTTGTGATCTATAAGAAAAAGGGCGACTTCGGTCGCCCTTTTTTGTGGTGCGCCCGGCAGGGCGCACTCACTTGGAGGTGAAAGTCCTCTACACGCCCGGCAAGGGGAAGTGTTAGCCAGAG
>JBKBSI010000245.1:0-4648 GCA_046291745.1 Pseudomonas sp.
CGAAGGGGAGGTCCAACCAGAGATCAGTTGCCCGACCTGCACCGCAAGGCATGCGCCTCGATCAGCTCAGCCGGGGTCAACACTTGCCCGCGCCAATCAAAGGCCACCGGCCACAAGGCCTGATCCCCTTGCCAGCCAGCCCACAGCTCAGCATGGGTCCGACCACTACCAGGCAAACAGGCATGTGGCGCCAGTAAGGCCAGCGGCCAAAGTACAAAAGCGTTGCGCAGCACTTCTGGGCGCGGCAGCGTCTGGCCTTCATGCACGCCCGTCAAATCACCATAGGTGAGAATATCGATATCCAGCGTAATGCGACCCGGCGAGGGCGATTCGCGGCGACCGCAGGCTGCTTCGATGGCCTTGAGTGCAGCATTCAGATCAGCCAACGACAAATGGGTTTGTGCGCCGACCACCAGATTGAAAAAGCGCCGCCCCAGCACGCCCACCGCATCGCTTTCAAACACCGGCGACAGGTCCAGCGGTCCGAGCAACTGCTGCAGCGCATCCAGCCCGCGCAGCAGATGCTGTTCGCGGTCGGTATTGCTGCCTACGCCCAGAAACACGCTGGTCATGCCGTCTGCCTCCCCCGCTCGATAACCACGCCTACGCCACCGCTGGCCTCTGCCACTGCGCCTGGCTTGGTGACCCGCAGGCGCAACCAGGGCACGGAAAACTCCTGCATGATCAGCGCCGCCACATGTTCGGCCAGCGCTTCAACCAACAGAAACTGACTGGCAGCCACAAACTCCAGTACCCGGGTACTGACTGCAGCATAGTCCAGGGTCGCACTCAGGTCGTCGCCCGCCGCAGCGGCGCGGATATCCCAGCCCAGATCCAGGTCGAGCACCAACGGCTGCAGGATGCTGCGCTCCCAATCGTAAACGCCGATAACCGCTTCGACTGCCAGCCCCTTTATAAATACCTGGTCCACACAAGACTCCACTGTCGTCTACAATCGGGTTTTTAATCACGGCACCGGCCATGTCCAATCTGTTCATACTGCTGCTTTGCGTCGCCTACCTGCTCGGCTCGGTATCCTTTGCCGTGCTGATCAGCCAGTTGCGCCGCCTGCCTGACCCACGCAGCCTCGGTTCAGGTAACCCGGGCGCGAGCAATATGTTGCGTCTGGGCGGCAAGCCGCTGGCCCTGGCAACCCTGGCTGGCGATCTGGGCAAGGGCGCCCTGGCGGTATGGCTGGCACAACGCGCTGGCCTGGAACCCGCTGCCCAGGGCTGGATCGCCCTGGCCGCGGTCTGCGGCCATATCCTGCCAATCTTTCATCGCCTGCGCGGCGGCAAGGGCGTGGCCACTGCGGCCGGCACCCTGCTGGTATTATCCTGGCCCGCTGCGGTACTGGTCAGCCTGGTCTGGCTGGCGACCTTTGCCACGCTGCGTATCGCGTCGCTGGCATCAATCCTGGCCTGCATCAGCCTGCTGCCCTGGCTGGCCTGGCAACGGCCAGAGCTGCTGCTGGCCTGCGGCGTCATGGTGCTACTAATTCTGTTGCGCCATCGCCTGAATATCGGCCGTCTGCTTACCGGCAGCGAGAATCACTTCAGGCGCTAGTGATTACTCCGCCTTGAGCGGCGGCAAGTCCGCCAGCGGCCAACGCGCCCGTGCCTCGATACCCGCCTGGTCAAACTGCCCGGCCATCAACCGCTGACAACCAGCATAGGCGATCATGGCGCCGTTATCCGTGCAGAACTCCGGGCGTGCATAGAACAGCTCACCGCGCAGCCCGCTGGCCATGGCTCCCAACGACTGACGCAGGTGCTGATTGGCACTCACCCCACCGGCAATCACCAGACGCTTCAAGCCGCAGGCCTTGAGCGCGCGCTTGCATTTAATAGTCAGGGTCTCCACCACCGCTTGCTCAAAGGCCAGCGCCACATCGCAACGCGTCTGCTCACCCGCATCGCCATTGGCAACACACTGCTGCCAGGCATTCAGGGTTGCGGTCTTGAGCCCACTGAAACTGAAATCCAGGCCCGGGCGGTCAGTCATGGGCCGCGGAAATACAAAGCGCCCAGGCGTGCCGGAAGCCGCCAGCTTGGCAATCTCCGGGCCACCCGGATAGGGCAAGCCCATCAGCTTGGCGGTCTTGTCGAAGGCTTCTCCGGCGGCGTCGTCCAGCGACTCGCCAAGCAACTGGTACTGACCAATGCCATCGACCCGCACCAGTTGGGTGTGACCACCGGATACCAGCAGGGCAACACAGGGAAAGGACGGCGGATTGGCTTCCAGCATCGGCGCCAGCAGGTGCCCTTCCATATGATGCACGCCAAGTGCCGGTACGCCCCAGGCAAAGGCCAGGGCCCGCGCGCAGGCACCGCCGACCAGCAGCGCACCCACCAGGCCGGGACCGGCGGTGTAAACCACGCCATCCACCTCACCTTCGGGCACCTCGGCACGGGCGAAGACCTCGCGCATCAACGGCACCAGGCGTTTGACATGGTCGCGCGAGGCCAACTCGGGCACTACCCCGCCGTAGACCCGGTGCAGGTCGATCTGACTGAACAGGGCGTCGGCCAGCAGGCCGCGCTCGCTGTCGTACAGGGCAATGCCGGTTTCATCGCAGGAGGTTTCAATACCCAGAACACGCATAGCTTTATCTGCTGGCCGTTGGCTTGTGAAAGGTCACGCATGATAATCTTCCCGCGCCCGCCAAACCAGACTTTCCGGGCATTGATACCCCCTTGCAGCGGGTATTTTCATCATGTCATCCAATCTTGTTTTGCATTTCCAGAATGAAGGCGGTAACATCCGCTCCCCTTAGAAATGCAATCGCCCACGGCCACGGCCGAGGGTTATGACTCACAGCAAATTGTCAGAAAGGTACGAAATGCCTGCCGTCAAAGTAAAAGAGAACGAACCCTTCGACGTGGCCCTGCGCCGCTTCAAGCGCTCCTGTGAAAAAGCTGGTGTGCTGGCTGAAGTCCGCCGCCGCGAGTTTTACGAGAAGCCCACTACCGAGCGCAAGCGCAAGGCTGCTGCCGCTGTAAAGCGTCACGCCAAGAAGCTTCAGCGCGAACAGCGTCGTCACGTACGCCTGTACTGATTTCAGACCCTGCGTCTGCGAGTCCTGACGGGCTCGCCGGTTAGTTGCCAAGGCAGCTTTCAGCGCAAGGTATGATTCGTCAAGCTGTGCACATCTGTCCGGCCTTCCATCCTAGTGGAAAGGGCTGGATTTTTGTGTTGGCTGCTCGCCAGTTGGCACTGTGACGGGATACGGATTAGAGTTGTGCGGCTAACCCAACGCAACTGATATCGACATCGCAAGGCAGTCCTGATGGCAGGCTTGATCCCCCAAGGCTTTATTGACGACCTTCTCGGCCGCACCGATATCGTTGAGGTGGTGGGCTCACGCCTGAAACTCAAGAAGACCGGGAAGAACTTCTCGGCCCTGTGCCCCTTCCATAACGAAAAATCCCCCTCCTTCAGCGTAAGCCCGGACAAGCAGTTCTATTACTGTTTCGGCTGTGGCGCCGGCGGTAACGCTCTGAGCTTTGTGATGGATTTCGAGCGCCTGGAGTTTCCCCAGGCAGTGGAAGAGCTGGCACGCCATGCCGGAGTCGACGTACCTCGCGAGGAGCGGCGCCCGGGCTTCAACAACCAACCCCGCGCACCACGCCAGGACAGCCCGCTCTACGCCCTGCTGGAACAGGCAGCCGCCTACTACCGCCAGCAACTGCGCCACCACGCGCAAAAAGGCCGAGCGGTCGACTATCTCAAGCGTCGTGGCCTGACTGGTCAGATCGCCAAACGCTACGACATCGGCTTTGCTCCGCCCGGCTGGAACAACCTCATGGGCCACCTGAGCAAGGACAGCACCGAGGTCAAGGCGCTGGTCGAAGCTGGACTCGTAGTAGAAAACGAAGAAGGTAGACGCTACGACCGCTTCCGCGACCGCATCATCTTCCCGATCCGCGACAGCCGTGGCCGCACCCTGGGCTTTGGCGGCCGGGTACTGGGCGAAGACAAGCCCAAATACCTGAACTCGCCGGAAACCGACGTCTACCACAAGGGCCGCGAACTCTACGGGCTGTACGAGGCGCGTCAGCAGAACCGTAATCTCGACGACGTCCTGGTGGTCGAAGGCTACATGGACGTCATCGCCCTGGCCCAGCATGGGGTAACCAATGCCGTCGCCACCCTCGGCACTGCCACCAGCGAAGAACACCTGAAACGCCTGTTCCGCATCGTCAACACAGTGATCTTCTGCTTTGACGGCGACCAGGCCGGTCGACAGGCCGCCTGGCGCGCTCTGAACGTCTGCCTGCCGGTGCTCGAGGACGGCCGCCATGTGCGCTTCATGTTCCTGCCGGAAGGCCAGGACCCGGACACCCTGATCCGCAGCGAGGGTCAGGACGCCTTCCGCGCGCGCATGGCCCAGCAAGCCCAGCCGCTGACCGACTACCTGTTCCGCCACCTGTCCGAAGAAGCCAACCCGGACAGCCTGGAAGGCAAGGCGCACCTGGCAACCCTGACCCTGCCATTGATCGAACAGATCCCCGGCAGCATGCTCAAACGCCTGCTGCGCCAGTCACTGGAAAAACTGACCGGCATGGACCTGGACAGCCTGCCCCCGCCGCCTGCACCACCGCCCGCGGCGGCAGACGAATACGCCAACTACCAGGAAATCGACCCG
>JBKBSI010000246.1:0-4633 GCA_046291745.1 Pseudomonas sp.
CTGGTGATCAAATTGCTTGAGGGTACCCAGGGCATTGGCGTGGTCATGTGTGAAACCGAGCAGGCTGCCGAATCGGTACTGGAAGCATTCATGGGGCTGAAGGCCAACATCATGGTGCAGGAATACATCAAGGAAGCCGGCGGCGCCGATATCCGCTGCCTGGTAGTGGGTGACAAGGTTATCGCGGCGATGAAAAGGCAGGCCAAGCCCGGCGAGTTCCGCTCCAACCTGCACCGGGGCGGCAGTGCCAGCCTGATCAAGATCACCCCGGAGGAGCGCATGACAGCCGTACGCGCCGCCAAGGTGATGGGATTGAACGTTGCCGGGGTGGATATTCTGCGCTCTAACCACGGCCCGGTGGTCATGGAGGTCAACTCCTCTCCGGGCCTGGAGGGCATCGAGTCCACCACTGGGCGCAATATCGCCGGGCTGATCATCGAGCATATGGAAAAGAACGTCCGCCCCAACCAGACGCGTACCAAGGGGCGGGGTTAACCCCGCCTCAAGCTACAAGCGGCAAGGCAAACGAAGGACTGTCCGAGGTCTTTGGCTTGCAGCTTAGAGCTTGCCGCTTGCCGCTTCGACTCCAACGCTGAGCGCGCGAAAGTCCTCCACCGCATCGAATTCTTCAGTATCACGCAACTCGCCCTGGCTGTCGGGCTGTCTGACCGCCAATAGCTGCGCCACACCGAAATCGCGGGCGGCGCGCAGGATGTTCAGGCTGTCATCGATAAACAGCGTGCGCTCCGGAGCAAAGGGTATTTCTGCCTGCAAGGCATGCCAGAAAGCCTGGGTTTCCTTGGGAAAGCCAAAGTCGTGGGAGCTGACCAGCCGCTGAAAATAGGTTTTCAACTCGATGCGCTCCATCTTCAGTGACAGCGAATCACGATGCGCATTGGTGATCAGCACCACCTGCCGTCCGCTATTTTGCAACGCCTGAAGAAAGCCGTCGGCATCCGGTCGCAAGCTTATCAGGTGAGCTATTTCGCGCTTGAGCTCGACAATCGGCAGACCCAACTCGCGGGTCCAGAAATCCAGGCAGTACCAGTCAAGCTGGCCCTGTTTAGCGCGCATTAGCGGATAGATCTCGGCCTTGGCCCAGTCCAGCGACTGCTGATGGTGCTGGGCATAGCGCTGCGGTAGAAATTCCATCCAGAAGTGATTGTCGAAGTGCAGATCCAGCAGGGTACCGTCCATATCCAGTAGCACGGTATCTATGGTGTTCCAGTTCAGCATGGGCGTTTTGGTTTTGGCGACATGTGCCGCTATGATACCCAAGCCAAAAGCAGTTAACCACGGAGCCCGCATGCCGCAGAAGCCGGAAACCCTCGAAGCCAAGATCGTTGCCAAGAGCCGACTCTTTACCGTCGAACAGGTGCAACTGCGCTTCAGCAACGGCGTGGAGCGCACCTACGAGCGCCTGGTCAACAAGGGCCAGGGCTACGGCGCAGTCATGGTTGTGGCGTTGCGCGATAACCGTACCGCACTGCTGATCGAGGAGTATTGCGGCGGCATGGACAACTACCAACTGTCGGTGCCCAAGGGCCTGGTGGAGCCCGGAGAAGACGTCCTGGATGCCGCCAACCGCGAACTGATGGAAGAGGCCGGCTACGGCGCCAGGCAACTGGAGTACATCACCAAGCTATCCCTGTCGCCCGGCTATATGAGCCAACAGATTTCAGTGGTACTGGCCCGGGACCTGTACGAAAAGCGCCTACCCGGCGACGAGCCCGAACCCATCCGCGTTGACTCGGTAGACCTCTACGCCCTGAGCGAGCTGGCGGCCACTGACAACTTTACCGAAGGTCGCGCCTTGGCTGCTCTGTACTTGGTTCGTGACCTGCTGGAGCAACGCGGAGAACTGTCCCGATGAACCTACCTGTCGATCTGCTTGCGCTAAAGAAATTGGTCGCCCAGGCAGGCGCGAAGACCCTGGAATGCTGGCGGCAACCACTGGAAGTAATGGACAAGGTCGATGCCTCACCAGTTACTGCCGCAGATCTGGCCGCGCATGCCATGCTGGTTGAAGGGTTGCAGCGCCTGACGCCGGACATTCCCATCCTGTCCGAGGAAGACGCCGAGGCGCCGCTGGCGGAGCGGCTCAAGTGGCAGCGTTTCTGGCTGATTGATCCACTCGATGGCACCAAGGAATTTATCGACGGCAGCGACGAATTTACCGTCAACCTGGCCCTGATAGAGGAAGGCCAGGTGCGCTTCGGCCTGGTCGGCGTACCCGCACGGGAAACGCTGTACTGGGGCGGCCTGCACCAGGGCAGTTGGCGTAGCCAAGCCGATGGCAGCGTCGAGCAACTACACACCCGTGCCGCCGCCACCCCGCTACAGGTAGTAGCCAGCCGACGCCATACCAGCGCCGAGCAGGAAGCCATGCTGGAGCGTTTGCAGAGTCAGCGGAGTATTGAGCGAGTAAGCATTGGCAGCTCACTGAAATTCTGCTTACTGGCAGAGGCCCAGGCAGACTTTTATCCACGCTTCGCTCCGACTTGCCAATGGGATACTGCAGCAGCCCAGGCGGTACTGGAAGGGGCCGGTGGTGCGGTATTGGGCATCGATGGCCAACGCTTCAGCTATCCGCACCGACAAAGCTGGTTGAATCCGCATTTTATCGCGCTGGGCCGACCCGATCCTGCTCTGCTCGGAATACTGCTGCCTGATCTCTGAGTCGAGACGCCCTGCAACACTCCTGCACTGACTTGCCGAGAGTCTGGCCTGGACACTGGCGACACCACCAGCGCAAGATAAGGATTCACCCAGGTTTCGGAGCCAACTCATGTTTTTTCGCCGCACCCCGGAGCACAAGCTGCGACTGCCCAATGCTGATGAAGCGCTACCCGGCCGCAGCAGCGCCATCAGCACCAGCCAGACCCATGCGGTATTGGGCACACCGCTCCACCCGCCCTTCCCTGACGGCATGCAACAACTGATTCTGGGCATGGGCTGCTTCTGGGGCGTGGAGCGGCTGTTCTGGCAGGTTCCCGGGGTCTATACCACTGCAGTCGGCTACTGCGGAGGGATCACCCCCAACCCGACCTATGACGAGGTCTGTTCGGGGCTCACCGGGCATAACGAGGTGGTGCTGGTAGTTTACGACCCCGAAATGGTCAGCACGGAAACCTTGCTGAAGACCTTCTGGGAGAACCATGACCCGACCCAGGGCATGCGCCAAGGCAACGATATTGGCACACAATACCGTTCAGGCCTGTACACCAGTGATCCAGCCCAGCAAACAGCTGCAGAGGTCAGCAAGGCGCAGTATGCAGACCTGTTGGCGCAGGCGGGTAAGCAGCCCGTCAGCACCGAGATCCTGTCTGCTCCGACTTTTTACTATGCCGAGGCCTATCACCAGCAGTACCTGCACAAGAATCCAGGGGGCTACTGCAATCTGGGCGGCCTCGGCATCTGCCTACCGGGAGCCTGATCAGGAACGACGGCTAAGGGCCTGCAGGCACTTGCCGGTCATGTCGGCAAAGCGCTTGAAGGCGACAAACTGGCTATCCGTGAGGCTGCGACCGGATAGCCGCATATCGCCGTAAAGCACGCCAATTTCGCGCTGACCAGCCATCAGCGGGGCAATAAAAAACATGCCCTCACCCAGCCAGGCATTCATCTCCGGCGTTACCATGTCCTGCAGGCTGGCGGTCGCGGAAGTACCCATCCACAAAGTTTCGCGGTGCTGCAGGGCGTAGCTGAAAATGTGCGGCTGGGTCTCGCTGCACGGCAGGTCGAACTCCTGCGGCCAACTCTGCGTGCCCTTGCCGACCACACGACGCGCCCGGAACCGGGTCTGCTTGTCGGCCAGCACTGCCAACATAACCCGCTCGAGCCCCGCACCCAGATGCAGTCCGTTGATCAGTGAGTTCAGGGTGTTGTCGATATTGATCGGGCTCTTGATCATCAGCGCCATGTTCTGCAAAGACAGCTTGAGCATCTGCAGATTCGGTTGGAGCAGTGGCTCCTGTACCGCGCTGCGCGCCGACTGGGCCGGTACTGCGTCCATCTGCAGCAGTTCGGACAAGTCCAGCGGCAAATCATCCGTGCGCGGAATCCAGGCGCGCAAATCGGCGTTCGAGCAACTGCCAGCTACCCGCACCGCTTCGTCAGCACTGGCCAGTACCTGTTGCATGGCTTCTTCGGCTGTCATACCGGTAAGTTCCGCGACCGGGGCAACCAAGGCTTGCATGGCATCGGAGGCCCAGCCCTGGGGCGCTGCATCCGCTATGCGCCAACCCAGCTCGACCGCCTGAGCGGCAGGCCCACGGGCGCTGTGGCTGGCTTGCACTAGCTGACCTATTTCACCCAGATTCCAGGTTTTAAGCAGGCCCAGGGTCAGTTGCTCGAAACTGGTGCCCAGCAAACGCCTGACCACTTTATCGGCATCCGCGCCGGGCACGGCCATGGCGTCGGCCAGCAAATCTGCCTGCTCGCCACCGTGGCTCCAAAAGGCCATTTCTCCGAGGTCACGCAACAAGGTGGCAATGAAGATCTCTTCCTTTTCCGGCAGGGCAATATAGTCGGCCAGGTTGCGCGCCTGCATGGCGCCATGGAAAGAGCGAGCCAGCAACGCCTGCAACTGGTGACGGGGCGAGTACCGCAGCAAGCCGTCGAGCAGGCTGAC
>JBKBSI010000247.1:0-4625 GCA_046291745.1 Pseudomonas sp.
CCGACCTGGCGGACCTGATCCGCGTGATCGCCGAGATCGAGGGTATCGACCGTATCCGTTACACCACCTCGCATCCGCTGGAGTTCTCAGACAGCCTGATTCTGGCCCATGCCGAGGTACCGGAACTGGTCAAGTATCTGCACCTGCCGGTGCAATCCGGCTCAGACCGGGTACTGGCTGGCATGAAGCGCAACCACACCGCACTTGAATACAAATCGCGGGTACGCAAGCTGCGCGCCGCTGTGCCGGACATGATCCTTAGTTCGGACTTTATTATCGGCTTCCCAGGCGAGACCGAGCGCGACTTCGAACAGACCATGAAGCTGGTGGAAGAAGTAGGCTTCGACTTCTCCTATTCCTTTATCTACAGCGCCCGCCCCGGCACTCCGGCATCCGATCTGCCGGACAACACGCCGATGGAGGTCAAGAAACAGCGCCTGCAGATTCTGCAAAACCGCCTGAACCAGCAGGGCTTCGACAACAGTCGGCGCATGGTCGGCAGCACCCAGCGGATTCTGGTCACGGATTACTCGAAGAAGGATCCGGGCATGCTCCAGGGGCGAACCGAGCACAACCGTATCGTCAACTTCCGCTGCGACAATCCGCGCCTTATCGGCCAGTTTGTTGATGTATTGGTCGACGAAGCGCTGCCCCACTCGCTGCGCGGCACCCTGATACCCGAACCCCTGCACTGACGCGCTCGTGCAGCGCTGTCTGCACAGCATCTTGTACGCTGACTAGCGCGGCCCACCGGGCCGCATAACAGTCAGCAAGCCCATCTTTGCATTGTCGGCTTGGCGCGTTATGCTGTCAGCTTCGACATGCCACAAGGCGACTACCAGACCACTTTGAACGCTCCCCTGCATATACATCGTTTCAGTATCGAACCCATCGACTCCCGGCGTTTTGCCAGTCTGTGCGGCCAGTTCGACGAGCACCTTCTGCTGATCGAGCAGCGCTTGGGTATTGAGGTGCGCAATCGCGGTAATCATTTCGAGCTGATCGGTGATCCCAGCATCAGCCGTGCGGCAGAGGCCGTCCTGCGCCAACTGTATCGCGAGACCCGCGACCAGGCCGAGTTGACGCCGGATACCGTGCATCTATTCCTGCAAGAGTCAGGGCTGGAAAACCTCAGCGAAGCGGTACAGCAGGATGCCAATGGCAAGCCTGTAGTGCTGCGCACCCGGCGCATGACCATTCAGCCGCGTGGACCCAACCAGCAGAGCTACGTGCGCTCGATCCAGGAATACGATATCAACTTCGGTATCGGCCCAGCCGGTACCGGCAAAACCTATCTGGCAGTGGCCTGCGCCGTTGACGCCCTGGAACGTGAACAGATTCGCCGCATTCTGTTGGTCCGTCCGGCGGTGGAAGCAGGCGAGAAGCTCGGCTTTCTACCCGGCGACCTGGCGCAGAAGATCGATCCCTACCTGCGTCCGCTCTACGACGCCCTGTACGAGATGCTCGGCTTTGAGAATGTCGCCAAGCTGATCGAAAAACAGGTGATCGAGGTCGCGCCCTTGGCGTACATGCGTGGTCGCACCCTGAACAACAGCTTTATCATTCTCGACGAAAGCCAGAACACCACGCTGGAACAGATGAAAATGTTCCTCACGCGCATCGGTTTTGGTTCGACCGCGGTGATTACCGGCGATGTGACCCAGGTGGATCTGCCGCGGGGCACCAAATCCGGCCTGGCCCATGTGGTCGAGGTACTGAAGGACGTCAAAGGCATCGGCTTTACCCACTTCAAGTCCAAGGATGTGGTACGCCACCCCCTGGTACAGCGCATTGTCGAAGCCTATGACTCCTACGATAGCCTGCAGGAAAGCCAGCGCAAGGAGCGCAGCCATGAGCCTTGAAACGCTCAGCTCGGAGCCAGTAAACCTTGAACTGGATATCCAGCGCGCCTCCAGCGCCCCCGACCTGCCTGAAGACGAGAGTTTCAGGCGTTGGGCCGGGTTGGCCCTGCAAAATCAACCCGGCCATGAACTCACTATCCGACTGGTCGACGAGTCCGAAAGCCAGAACCTCAACCAGCAGTATCGCGGCAAGGACTACCCGACCAACGTCCTGTCCTTCCCTGCCGACCTGCCGCCGGAGTTGAACATTCCGCTGCTAGGTGACCTGGTGATCTGCGCCCAGGTGGTTGCCCGCGAAGCCAACGAACAGCACAAATCCCTTCAGGCCCACTGGGCGCACATGGTTATCCATGGCTGCCTGCACCTGATTGGTTATGACCATATGGACGACACCGAAGCCGAGCAAATGGAAAGCCTGGAACGCCAGCTATTGGCGCAACTGGGCATTGCCGACCCCTACCAAGACATCAACGAGTAAACAGGACCCATGAGCGAAGATCGATCGACCAACGGACACAAGACCTGGCTGGACAGACTGGTCCAGGCTTTTGTCCACGAACCCAAGAACCGTCAGGAACTACTGGAATTGTTGCGCGAAGCGCATGCCAATGAGGTCCTCGACATTGAGGCTCTGTCGATCATCGAGGGGGCCTTGCAGGTCTCCGACATGCAGGTACGGGACATCATGATCCCGCGCTCGCAGATGATTACCATCCGCGCCAGCCACAGCCCGCGGGAATTCCTGCCGGATGTGATCGAGGCCGCCCACTCGCGCTTCCCGGTGATTGGCGACAGCGTCGATGACGTACTGGGTATTCTGCTGGCCAAGGATCTGCTGCCACTGCTGCTGGAAAGCAATACCGAGCGCTTCAACATAAAGGACCTGCTGCGCCCCGCGACTTGCGTGCCCGAGTCCAAGCGCTTGAATGTACTACTCAAGGAATTCCGTTCCACACGCAACCACATGGCCATCGTCATCGATGAGTACGGCGGTGTTTCCGGTCTGGTTACCATTGAGGATGTACTGGAACAGATTGTCGGCGACATCGAGGATGAACATGATGTTGACGAAGACAGCCAGATCAAGCCGCTGCCCAGCGGCGACTTCCTAATCAAGGGCCTGACCCCGATCGAGGAATTCAACGAGCACTTCGCCACCGAGTTTTCCGACGAGGAATTTGATACCGTCGGCGGCTTGGTAATGAATGCCTTCGGCCACCTGCCCAAGCGCAACGAGATTACCGAGCTGGAAGGCTTTCGCGTGCGGGTTCTGAATGCCGATAGCCGCCGCGTACATCTGCTGCGAGTCACCGTGATCAAGCCCTGAGGAGCTTCCACCCTTGATCCTGCAATTTACCCAGCGCCTGTTGGGGCCTGGCTGGCCGGGCCATTTGCTTGCGCTTTGCGCGGGCGCCCTGACCACCCTGGCACTGACACCCTTTGAATGGTGGCCCTTGGGGCTGTTGTCGATAGCCCTACTCTACCGCGGCCTGGAACACCTTGACCGGCGCCAAGCCGCCCTACGCGGCTGGTTCTGGGGCTTGGGCCTGTTCGCCAGTGGCGTCTCCTGGGTATATATCAGTATCCACGTACACGGCTATGCGTCACCCTGGCTGGCCGGACTGCTGACCGGGCTCTTTGTTGGCGGCTTGGCTTTAATCATAGCGGCGACTACCTGGCTCTGGGCCGGATGGCTGCGCCCGACAATATCCGGTTGGCTGGCATGCTGGGGCTTTGCTGCGCTCTGGGTCGCTCAGGAGATATTTCGCGGCTGGTTCCTGACCGGTTTTCCCTGGCTATACCACGGCTACATGCATACCGAAACCTGGCTGGTGGGCTGGGCTCCAGTGGGGGGTGTCTGGCTGCTGAGCTTTGTCAGCGTGCTCTCGGCCTGCCTGCTGTGTGAACCAAAGCTATGGCGGCGCCTGCCGCTAGCGCTATCCGGCGTGGCCGCACTGGCACTGATTTGGCTGGGCGGCAAGGGCCTGACAGCAGTCGAATGGACCCAACCTGTGGGCGAGCCGCTGAGCGTGGCATTGATACAGGCGGATATCGCCCAGGAACGCAAATGGGATCCCGACCATATTGAATACACCCTGGGCCTGTATCGGGACATGAGCTATGCCGCAGGCTCGGTCGACCTGATTCTCTGGCCGGAAACCGCCATCCCGGTACTGCAAAGCCAGGCCCGTCATTTCGCCGACAGCATGGCGGCCAACCTCGCCGAACAGGGCACCACGCTGATTACCGGCATCCCGGTGGACGATTATAGCAGCGGGGAGATGCGCATTTTCAACGGCATCATGGTCGCAGGTAGCGAGGACAACCAGTATCTCAAACACAAGCTGGTGCCCTTCGGCGAGTACGTACCCTTGGAACAGGTGCTGCGTGGGCTGATCGCCTTCTTTGACTTGCCCATGTCGAGTTTTTCCCGCGGACCCAAGCGCCAGGAGCCACTCCAGGCGGCTGGCTATCGACTGGCGCCGTTCATCTGCTACGAGGCTGTTTATCCGGATTTCGCTGCGCGGCTGGCGGCACAGAGTGAGTTGTTGCTGACCATCAGTAACGACAGCTGGTTTGGCGAGTCGATCGGCCCCCTGCAACACCTGCAAATGGCGCGAATGCGTTCGATCGAAAGTGGTCGCTGGATGATCCGCGGCACCAACAACGGCGTCACCGCGCTGATCGACCATCATGGCCAGATCAAGGCTCACATTCCTCAATTTGAACAGCTGGCGTTAAGTGGATGGGTGCAGCCGCGTG
>JBKBSI010000248.1:0-4624 GCA_046291745.1 Pseudomonas sp.
TTACTGAAGAGAATATAAAGGATACCCTGCGCGAAGTGCGCATGGCCCTGTTGGAGGCCGACGTTGCCTTGCCTGTGGTCAAGGCCTGTGTTGACCAGGTACGCGATCGCGCGGTAGGCCAGGAAGTATCCCGCAGCCTGTCGCCAGGCCAGGTGTTCGTCAAGATCATCAAGGCCGAGCTGGAAGCGGTGATGGGCGAAACCGTAGGTCTGAATCTGGCGGTAACGCCGCCTGCGGTCATTCTCATGGCCGGTTTGCAGGGCGCGGGTAAAACTACCTCTGTGGCCAAGCTGGCGAAGAACCTGCGCGAGCGGCAGAAAAAGAAAGTCATGGTGGTGAGTGCCGACGTCTACCGTCCGGCCGCCATCAAACAGTTGGAAACCCTGGCTGCAGAAGTTGATGTCACCTTCTTCCCGTCCGATGCCGGGCAGAAGCCAGTGGCCATTGTCGAAGCCGCCATGCGTGAAGCGCGTAGCCGCTTTATGGACGTGCTGATCATCGATACCGCCGGTCGCCTGGCCATCGATGCCGACATGATGGACGAGATTCGTGCCGTACATGCGGCAGCCAAGCCGGCAGAGACGCTGTTTGTGGTTGATGCCATGACCGGTCAGGATGCGGCCAATACGGCGCAGGCGTTTAACGAAGCGCTGCCGCTGACCGGTGTGATCCTGACCAAGGTCGATGGCGACGCCCGCGGTGGTGCTGCGCTGTCGGTGCGGCATATCACCGGCAAGCCGATCAAGTTCCTGGGTATGGGCGAGAAGACCGATGCCCTGGAAGCCTTCCACCCGGACCGTATTGCTTCGCGCATCCTCGGTATGGGTGATGTGCTCAGTCTGATCGAGCAGGCCGAACACAAGCTCGACAAGGACAAGGCCGAGAAACTGGCCAAGAAGCTCAAGAAGGGTAAGGGCTTTGATCTTGAGGACTTCCGTGACCAGTTGCAGCAGATGCGCGGCATGGGTGGTCTGGGGTCGATGATGGACAAGCTGCCGATGATGGGCAAGATCAATCCGGCGCAGATGGAAAACGCCCAGAGCCAGGCCGAGAAGCAGTTCAAGGTGATGGAGGCGATCATCAACTCCATGACCCCGAACGAGCGGCGCAACCCGGACATTATCAGTGGTTCGCGCAAGCGTCGCATTGCGGCAGGCTCGGGTACACAAATTCAGGATATCGGACGCGTCATCAAGCAGCATAAGCAGATGCAGAAGATGATGAAGAAAGTCAGCGGCAAAGGCGGTATGGCCAAGCTGATGCGCGGTATGGGTGGTATGGGCGGAGCAGGTGGCGGCGGTGGTATGTTGCCCCCCGGCGGCGGTATGCCCAAATTCTGAGAGCGGGCTGTACAGCACGCGATCAAAAAACAGTTTTCAATGGCCGCGATATTCCGTAGAATACGCGACCTTTCGGGTATACCGGACCTTGCCTGCTCGTTGCAGCAGAGCCCCAGTCGCCCGTAATGAATCAATGAGCGTTACTCAAATACAGGAAACGATGTCCACATGGTAACCATTCGTCTAGCTCGTGGTGGCTCCAAGAAGCGCCCCTTCTATCACCTGACTGTCGCCAACAGCCGCAACGCCCGTGACGGCCGTTTCGTAGAGCGCGTAGGCTTCTTCAACCCCGTTGCCAACGGTGCTGAAATCCGCCTGTCAGTAAACCAGGAGCGCGTGAACTACTGGCTGAGCCAGGGTGCACAGCCCTCTGAGCGCGTTGCTGCTCTGCTGAAGGAAACTCAGGCCGCTGCCTGATATGACCAGCCTGCCGGAGTCGAGTGGATCGCCATTGGTGGTCCTCGGCAAGATTGTATCGGTTCACGGCATTCGCGGTTCAGTGAAGGTGTATTCCGAAACTGACCCGCTGGATAACGTTCTGGACTACCCCGAGTGGGTGCTCAGAAGGGGTGCGGAACAACGCACCATGACCGTGCTGGACGGCCGAGTGCAGAACCGGGTGCTGGTGGTTAATCTCAAAGGGATTAACGACCGAGACCAGGCATTAGCACTGGTGGATTACGAGATTTGCGTGGCGCGTGACGCCTTGCCGGATCTTGAGCAGGGTGATTACTACTGGCATCAGTTGGTAGGTTTGCAGGTTGTGACCGTCGCAGGACAGTTGCTGGGTCGGATCGACCACCTGCTGGAAACCGGCTCCAACGATGTCATGGTGGTCAAGCCCTGTGAAGGCAGTCTGGATCAGCGCGAGCGTCTGCTGCCCTATCTGCCGGATTTGTACGTGAAGTCGATCGATCTGCAGGCAGGTCTGATGCAGGTGGATTGGGATCCGGAGTTCTGACCGGTGTGGGCCGGTGTAGTGACCCTGTTTCCCGAGATGTTTGCTGCCTTGACCGGGTACGGTGTTACTGGTCGCGCAGTCAAGCGGGGGCAACTGAGCGTCGAGTTCAGTAACCCGCGAGAGCATGCCCATGACCGTCACAGGACGGTCGATGATCGACCCTTCGGGGGTGGCCCGGGCATGCTGATGAAGGTTGAGCCGCTGCTGGAAGCCATTGAGGCAATCCGCCAGAAGGCGCCTTCGCCGCCCCGGGTGATCTACCTGTCACCCCAGGGCCAGCCGCTCACCCAGCAACGGGCGCAGGCGCTGGCCGAGATGGACAGCCTGGTGCTGTTATGCGGGCGCTACGAGGGCATAGACGAACGCATCATCGAGATGTGCGTCGATGAGGAAATCTCCATCGGGGATTATGTGCTGTCCGGCGGTGAGCTGGGCGCCATGGTCGTCCTGGATGCGGTAACCCGGCTGATCCCCGGCGTGCTTGGGCATGCGGATTCGGCGGTAGAAGATTCGTTTACGGAAGGGTGGCTGGATTGTCCACACTACACCCGTCCGGAAGAGTTTGAAGAGCGGCGCGTACCGGAGGTGCTGCTCAGTGGTAATCACGAACTGATCCGGCGCTGGCGTCTCAAGCAGTCCCTGGGCAGAACCTGGCAACGTCGGCCAGCGTTGCTCGAGGATTTAACGCTGAGCAAAGAACAGCAGCAGCTGTTGGCGGAATTTATCCGCGAACAGGAAACCGATAACCATTGAGTCAAGTCCGACGGCTTGTGCAGGAGTTTGAAATGTCCAACATTATTGCCCAGATCGAAGCTGAGCAGATGAGCAGGAAGTTGCCCGAGTTCGCTCCGGGTGACACCGTAATCGTTCAGGTTAAAGTGAAGGAAGGCGATCGTTCGCGTCTGCAGGCCTTTGAAGGCGTGGTTATCGGTAAGCGTAACCGCGGTCTGAACTCCGCGTTCACTGTGCGCAAGATCTCCAGCGGTGTAGGCGTAGAGCGTACTTTCCAGAGCTACTCGCCGCTGATCGACAGTCTGACTGTCAAGCGTCGTGGTGATGTACGTAAAGCCAAGCTGTACTACCTGCGTGCCCTGTCTGGCCGCGCCGCTCGTATCAAGGAAAAGCTGGGCTGATCAGCTCGCTTTCTGGTACAAGAAAAAGCAGCCTTCGGGCTGCTTTTTTATTGGCTGGTGTTTTACCGGCCGGAGCAGCGCTTTCCCTTTCCGTCATTGCTGAGTCCTGACTATGCAGCATCCCTTGCCCAGAGCCGTGATCACCGACGCCGAGCAACGCCTGATCAGTGCCTACGTCGACAGTCTGTGGCTGGAGCGCGGGCTGGCGCGGCCGACGCTGGAAGCCTACCGGACGGATCTCGAGCACATGGCAAGCTGGCTGGCCGGGCGCGGCAGCGGGCTGCTGAAGGCGGGGCGAGCGGAGCTGATGGATCACCTGGGTTGGCGGATTGCCCAGGGTTACCAGGCACGTTCGACCGCGCGATTGTTATCCTGCGTGCGTGGTTTCTATCGTCACGCGCTGCGCCAGAATCTGATCAGTGAAGACCCGACCCTGGATATCGCCCTGCCCAAGCTGGGCCGGCCTTTACCCAAGTCGCTTAGCGAGGCCGACGTTGAAGCGCTGTTGGCCGCCCCGGATGTGAGCGACAGTTTGGGTCTGCGCGACCGCTGCATGCTCGAAGTCCTCTATGCCTGCGGCCTGCGCGTCAGTGAGCTGACCGGTCTGCGTCTGGATCAGTTGAATCTGCGCCAGGGCATAGTGCGGGTCAGCGGCAAGGGCGGCAAGGAACGCCTTGTACCCCTGGGCGAGGAGGCCATAGCCTGGCTGGAGCAATACCTGGCGACAGGTCGCGTGCCGCTACTTGGTGGGCGACCCAGTGATGTGCTCTTTCCCAGTCGCAGGGGGCAGGAAATGACTCGCCAGACTTTCTGGCACCGGATCAAGCTGTATGCCGGGCAAGCGGGGATCCGCGCTGCGCTGTCACCGCATACCCTGCGGCATGCCTTTGCCACGCACCTGCTTAACCATGGCGCAGATTTGCGCGTGGTGCAGATGTTGCTCGGGCACAGCGATCTGTCTACTACGCAGATCTATACCCATGTTGCCCGGCAGCGGCTGCACGATCTGCACGCAAGCCATCATCCCCGTGGGTGAGCGGCATCTTTCATGCTAAGCTTGTGCGCCTTGAAGAGGACCTGATATGCGACTGAAACTGATAGCTGCCCTGGCGTCTGCACTCGCCGCTCCGGTACTGCTGGCTGCGCCTGCAGATGACATCCGTGCCAATCTGGCCAGGCTCAATCTGCCG
>JBKBSI010000249.1:0-4558 GCA_046291745.1 Pseudomonas sp.
AGGGGATGAAGGACTCAGGGGCAATCTATTCAATTGAGCGTATTTAAACGTGGGTTGAATTGAACCGTATTACTGGGTGACTGGCATCATGGAGTGAGAAGGGTGTGGTCGATAAAGAGTCGCGTGAAGTGATTATATAAAATAATGAAAGGGGCAGGTTCGTGGGTAGGCTTATCGTACACAGAGGTAGTAGTTTAGCAGACAAGACTCGCAAGTACAAAGTTTACTGTGATTCCGTCAAACTTGGCGTTGTGAAAGATGGAGAGATGATCAGTTTTGATGTGCCTCCTGGGCAGCATCAGATTTACTTTAGAATAGACTGGGCTCGCTCAAACAAGCTAGTAGTAAACTTTTCGGAGGGAGAAACAGAGGTCGTCAAGGTTGACTCAAATCTGCGCGGATGGAAGCTGCTGCTTGCCCTGTATTACGTGACTTTTGGTTATCATAAATACTTATTAGCCAGGCATTAGGCTGAGGCTGGGATCTAACGCTCTGCTTACGTTCGCAACGGGAATGCTGTCATGCTTATATGGAGATTGATGCATCTTGAATATGGTTCAGTTGTGGCCCGTGGCGGTTATGCGCTTAATGGTTTGCTAGGGCATGGCCGCCATGCGGCTGAATTTGAAAAAGGCTGAAAACTGACGACCAGAACTGAAAGAGTGAGATCCATGATGGATGCTCCAGCCGCTTTCAGAAGCTGATGTGCAGAATTTGGTTGGTCTCTATTAAGGGTTTCGCTGGAGCAAATAATGTTATTCAAACGCTGCCCGTGTCTGGTTTGGTTGTTTTCAGTTTCGTTGCTTGCAGGCTGTGCTTCTCAGCAACCGATTTCGTCGCATTCAAGTGTTAGGCAAGGGGCGTCTGTGCAGACGCCTGCAAGTTCATATGTCGTAGCGCAAACTGTCGCCTCTGTTCTTGATAAACATCATCTTTCACCTCCCGCTTCGGATGTGAGCCTGGGTAAAGCGATGGCCGAATCTACGTTGCGTAGATTGGACCCGGACCGCCAGTACCTCTTACGGGCGGAAGTTGATCTTGTTCTTTCAAGCTCGATGAACTGGCCGGGGAAATTCCGGAATGGTGATATTGCGGAACCGCTAGGCCTGCATAAGCTCGTGCAAATGCGAACTGCGGAACGGAAAAGCTATGAGCTTGACGTTTTGAACAGCGAAGCTGCACTGCCGTCCGGGTCGGGGCAACTGCCTGGACGCAGTCTTGACTGGGCCATCGACGGGAGTGAGCTTGAGGCTCGCTGGCATGCCAGTCTAGCCAATAACGTTACGCGAACTCGAGCGCTCTTTGTTGACGAGAAGCAGGTAAGGTCGGCTTGGATAGGCTCTTACACTCGGCTGGAAGAGTTAGTCCAGAAACCATCACCTGAACGGCTTGATGCTCAAGCAATAGATGGGCTGGTGCAGGGATATGACAAGGCAAGCCGATACACGCCAAACTTCAGCGATGACGAAGCCATGGGGGATCTGAGCCTTGTAGGCATTGGCCTAGTGCTGAAAAAGCAGGGTGCCGATATTGAGGTGGTCAGAGCAGTGCCTGGAGGACCTGCTGATAGGGCGGGGATACGGCCAGGCGAGCGAGTCATGGCTTTGGGCAGCGCCGCGGATCAGTTGCTGCCTGTGGTGGGGTGGCCTTTATCTGAAGTTGTAAGATTCATGCGCGGCTCGTCCGGTACACCAATCTTTTTGGCTATCTCCAGCAGCGATAACGACGTGCCAAGCATGCGGGTTGATGCACTCATGCGTAGCCCCGTAAGGCTAGAAGATCAGCGTGTAGCGAGCCGTGTGGTAAGTGCGGTTGCAGCGGGTCGGCTACATGCGGTTGGGCTGATTACAGTGCCTTATTTTTATGGTGATAATCAGGCGGAGCTTAGTAGGCGGCCTAGTGAGATCAGTACCTCGGCTGACGTCGAGCGGGCTCTTATTGATTTACAGGATCGAGGTGCCAGCACTGTAGTGTTGGATTTGCGGGGAACTGCGGGCTCCTTGAGGGAGGCTGAGAATCTGAGCGCTCTGTTCTTGCCGCCGGGGCAAACCGTGGCGACGCTAGTGGGGCGTGAAGGCTCCTCCCACCAGTTGGTTTCGGTGGAGCGCAAATACCAGCACAGCGGACTTCTTATGGTGTTGGTGGATGCGCGCACTTCGGGTGCCGCTGAGATATTCGTGGCCTCACTTCGTGATCACGGTAAAGCTGTTTTGCTTGGCCAGCGTACCTTCGGTTTAGGTACATGGCAGAAACCTTGGGATTTACAGGGTGCAGGCTTGAAAGGCGGAGGGACAGTGACCTTTACCACTGCTCGCTCTTATAGGCCTACTGGCCAGGGAATACAGCAGGTCGGTGTGATACCAGATCTGCTTATGCCTGAGCAGGCCCACTCGGTACGGGAGGGGGATGAGGGTAATCCATTGCTGCCGCACGATATGGCCCCAGTGATCCAGATGAACCATGGCCAGTTGGATAGCGCCTTGGTAAAGCTAAGGCTTTGGCATCAGCGCCAGCCTACATCTCCTCGATGGAAAGCTGAGTTCGCGGGTGATCTCTCAACTGCGCGGAATAATGACGATTTCTGGCTTGAGTATGCTGCGGCCGCAGCGGCAGAGTACGCGCGGATTGTGGACGGTTCCGCAGAGGGCGATTTTGCGAGCGAGCACATGGCTATGCTTTATCGTTGAGCCGCTCCATTCTGGCTCAGCCTTTTGGCTTCCAATCGAATGATTCTTCCGTCGCCTGGAAATGGAATAATGTTGGTAATGGCTAGATCAGTTACTTTTCGAGCTGGCAAGCTGAAAGCCTTGCTGCTGTTGGTGGTGTCGATACTCTTTGTGGTGGCCGGCTTCTGGATGATTAATGAGGAGTCGGTCATCGGTTGGCTTTGTGTAATATTTTTTGGGCTGGGTATTCCAGTGGCTTTGCTTATGCTTCTTCCCAATGCCATTTTCTTGCGAATTGATGAGGCCGGATTTGAGATGGGCTCTTTATTCAAGAGCAAAAAAATTCGCTGGGAAGATGTCGACGGCTTCAGGCTAGAGTCGGTCCGGGGTGCCAAAATAATCTTAATCGTGTTTACCGATACCTATGCCCAGGCGGTCAAAGGACTCGTAAGTAGAGCATTGCTGGCTGGAAGTGAGGGCGCAATTGCAGATGGTTTTGATGCATCTTTGGGCGAGGTTCTGGATACGCTGATTCTATGGAAGTCGAGGTCAGATCAACTGCCGGGCCGTCATGCTTAAATCGTTTATCTGCTAATGGTTCGGCCTTTCGGCTTTCCCCGTGCGGACGGCTAATGGCACACCTCCAAAGATTGGAATGAACAAGGAATGATTATGTACACCGGTAAGTGTCTGTGTGGTGGCGTTACATTTGAAATCCAAGGTGAGCTTGAGCCTGTTCAGGTGTGTCATTGCTCGCAGTGCCGTAGGGCTCAGGGTGGACCTTTCGCGACCAATATTCCTGTGGCCGCATCGGCTTTCAGGCTGCTCACAGGCGCTGATCTGCTGACTGCTTTTGAGTCCTCGCCGGGCAAGCAGCGGGTGTTTTGCAAAACCTGTGGCTCGCCGATCTACAGCAAGCGAGTTGACCTGCCGGAGACCTTGCGCGTTAGGGCGGGTACCATTGAGGGCGAGCTTCGCACCAAACCGGTGGCGCATTTTTACTATGCCTCAAAGGCGAACTGGTTCGAGATCAATGATGAGGTGCCGACCTTTCCAGAGGCCTATACTCCCGGAAAGAAACCTTGAGTGTGAGGGCAACTCACTGTCGATGACCGCAACTGCTCGGGGAGTCTGCTAATCCAGCAGGGCCACCGACTTTATCAGCGCATAGGCTGATTGCCCTGTAGTCAGACCTAGCTGAGTGACCGCACGGGCTGTTACTTCTGCGAGCAGCAGTTGCTGGTCTGCGGTGCGGCAGGCAATCACCACGCGGTGATCCTGGGGTGGGTCGATGCGTTCAATGGTTACTGCCAGGTGATTCTGGATGCTAATGCGGGTTGGGTTATCCAGGCTCAGGCTGACGTCACGGGCCAGTATGCGCAGCCTGGTTGTACGCTGGTCGGGACTTGCGGGGCTATCGGCCACCCATAGACGCGCTTCGGCCGGACCGAAAGGGCGCCAGCCATCTTCCACTGCTTCCCCTACGTGACCCTCAAGGACCGACACCGCTCCAGCATCACCAAACAGCGGTGATTGGGGGCGGGCAAGGGCTTGGTGCAGAGTCTCGATGCGCTGGATCTGGCCCTGGTGCATAAACACTACCCGATCCGCCAAGCGCTCGATCTCATCCGGTGTATGGCTGACCAGAATAATGGGTACGCCTGACTCATCCGCCATGCGCGATAGGAAAGGCATGATCTCGCGCTTGGTTTGCGTATCCAGCGCAGCCAGCGGCTCATCAAGCAACAGCAAGTGAGGGCTGATCAGCAGCGCGCGACCCAGTGACACGCGCTGGCGCTGGCCGCCTGACAACTGATCAATACGCCGTTCAAGCAGGTCATCGATGCCGAGCATGGCGGTGACTTCCGCGGGGTGCAGGCGACGCTGCGCTT
>JBKBSI010000024.1:0-24838 GCA_046291745.1 Pseudomonas sp.
ATGATTTCATGGCCGCCTACGAGCAGGTCGATGTGATTCTGTGCCCGACCTCGCCGACGCCGGCATTCAGGATTGGTGAAAAGATCGATGACCCCGTCAGCCTGTATCTGACCGACATCTACACCATCACCGCCAACCTCGCGGGCGTACCTGGCATTGCCCTGCCCGCAGGCTTTGCCAATGGCCTGCCGCTGGGCATGCAGTTGCTCGGCCCGTATTTCAGTGAGGCGCGCCTGCTGAATATCGCGCACCAGTATCAGCAGGTTACCGACTGGCACAGCCGCACGCCGGCCGGCTACTGAGAGGATTGAGAACAGACTATGCAATGGGAAATCGTAATCGGCCTGGAAATCCACGCCCAGCTCACCACCGCCTCGAAGATCTTCTCCGGCAGCGCCACCGCGTTCGGCGCCGAGCCCAACACCCAGGCCAGCCTGATTGATCTGGGCATGCCCGGCACGCTGCCAGTGCTGAATGCCCAGGCAGTGCGCAATGCAGTCAAGTTTGGCCTGGCGATTGATGCAGAAATTGGCCAGACCAACGTCTTTGCGCGCAAGAACTACTTCTATCCGGACCTGCCCAAGGGCTACCAGATCAGCCAGATGGACTTGCCGATTGTCGGCAAGGGCTTTCTCGACATCACCCTGGAAGATGGCACCATCAAGCGCGTCGGCGTTACCCGCGCGCACTTGGAAGAGGACGCCGGCAAGAGCCTGCATGAAGACTTTCACGGCATGAGCGGCATCGACCTGAACCGCGCTGGCACCCCGCTCCTGGAGATCGTCTCCGAGCCGGATATGCGCAGCGCCAAGGAAGCGGTGGCCTATGCCAAGACCATCCACTCGCTGGTGCGCTACCTGGGCATCTGTGACGGCAACATGGCCGAAGGTTCGCTGCGCTGCGACTGCAACGTGTCCATCCGGCCAAAGGGCCAGGCCGAGTTCGGTACCCGCTGCGAGATCAAGAACGTCAACTCGTTCCGCTTTATCGAAAAGGCCATCAACACCGAAGTGCAACGCCAGATCGAACTGATCGAAGATGGCGGCAAGGTAGTTCAGGAAACCCGCCTGTACGATCCGAACAAGGACGAAACGCGCTCCATGCGCAGCAAGGAGGAAGCCAACGACTACCGTTACTTCCCCGACCCGGATCTGCTGCCGGTGGTCATCGAGCCCGCGTTTATCGAAGCGGTGCGCGCTGAGCTTCCGGAGTTGCCACAGCAGAAGCGTGAACGCTTCGAAAGCCAGTTCGGGCTTTCTGCCTACGACGCCAGCGTACTGTCTGGCCAGCGCGAACTGGCCGATTATTTTGAGGCGGTAAACACAATTTGCGATGACCCCAAGCTGGCTGCCAATTGGGTTATGGGTGAGCTATCCAGCCTGATCAATGACCTTGGAACAGATATAAAGGACTATAAAGATATCTCTCCACTACGCTTGGGTGGTTTGCTAAAAAGAATTAAGGACAACACAATATCTGGGAAAATTGCCAAACAAGTTTTCCAGTGCATGGCCCGCGGTGATGACAACGTTAAGGGAGATGACTTAGCCAGCGCCGACCGCATAATTGAGATGCACAACCTCAAGCAAGTCACCGACAGCGGCGCCATTGAAGCCATGCTGGATGAGGTATTGGCCGCCAACGCCGAGCAAGTCGAGCAATATCGCGCTAGCGACGAGAACAAGCGCGGCAAGATGTTCGGCTTCTTTGTCGGCCAGGCGATGAAAGCATCCAAAGGCAAGGCCAACCCCCAACAGGTCAATCAGTTGCTGAAAAGCAAACTGGAAGGCTAGAACCCTGAACAGGAAGGGGCGCCTGCGCCCCGACCTGCTGTGCTACGCCGAGGGACCGCCATGCGTACACTACTGATCGGCCTGCTGGCAGCCGGACTACTATCCAGCCCGCTCACGCCAGCTCATGACGCCGACGAGCCTGAATACAAGGTGCAGGGCAAAGCCTCCTATTACGCCTCGCGCTTCCATGGTCGCCGAACCGCCAGCGGTGAAGCCTACAACCAGTATGCCCTTACCGCCGCACACCCCTATCTGGCCTTCGATAGTCTGGTGTGCGTCACCAACCTGCGTAATGGCCGCACTACCACCGTACGCATCAATGACCGCGGCCCCTATATAGGCGGTCGTATTATCGATGTCTCACGCCGCGCTGCCGAGGAACTGGGCATGGTCCGGGTGGGCATCACCCGAGTCGAAATAACCCTCTGCGATACACCCGAAAGCTGAGCCTGGAACAAACCAACAGCGTGCCTGTCGAACTGCGCGTGGGCCGAGTCGGATCCAAGCGGTAGCCGGTGCGGTCGTCATAACCCGCCCAGGCATGTCTATACTGGTTTGCATGACGATAAAAAACCCGCACTACCACACCTGCGCTATACCCCCGAAAACCCCTCTCCTTCCTGCCCTTCCAACAACAGGACCACGTCATGACTGAAAAGAAACCGCTGTGGAAGTCGACTATTCTGGTGCCGGTGTTTGCACCAGCCGTGATTGTTACGCTGCTACTGGTGATCGGCACCATCAGCAACCCGGAGCTGGCTGGCCAGGCCTTCTCCTCCACTCTGGCCTACATAACCACCACCTTCGGCTGGTTCTACATGCTCGCAGTGGCCATGTTTCTGGTGTTTATCGTACTCATAGCCTTCAGCAAATGGGGGCATATCAAGCTCGGGCCGGATCATTCCGAGCCGCAGTACAGTTTCCCAGCGTGGTTTGCCATGCTGTTTTCCGCAGGCTACGGCATCGCCCTGCTGTTCTTCGGCGTGGCTGAGCCGGTGCTGCATTACGCCGCACCACCCGCCGGTGCGGCAGAGACCGTGGACGCGGCCAAGCAGGCAATGCAGATTGCCTTTTTTCACTGGGGCTTTCATATCTGGGCCATCTACGGCCTGGTCGGCCTGGTGCTGGCGTATTTTTCCTTCCGCCACGGCCTGCCATTGTCCATGCGCTCGGCGCTCTACCCGCTGATCGGTGATCGTATCTACGGGCCCATTGGCCATACGGTAGATGTGTTCGCCATTCTCGGCACCCTGTTCGGCATCGCCACCACCCTGGGCCTGTCGGTGTCACAGATCAATGCCGGACTCAACTACCTGTGGCCAAGCATTCCGGTCAGCGTGGTGGTGCAGATCATCGCCATTGCAGCCATTACCGCATTGGCTCTTATTTCGGTAGTTGCGGGCCTGGACAAGGGCGTAAAGAATCTGTCGATTCTCAATATGGTGTTGGCCGTTGCCCTGATGATCTTCGTGTTTACTGTCGGACCTTCGATCTTCATTCTCGAGACCTTCCTGCAGAACACCGGTAGCTACCTGAACAATATTGTCGAACGCACCTTCAACCTGCAGGCCTATACCCGCAGCGACTGGATCGGCAACTGGACCCTGTTCATCTTTGGCTGGACCATCGCCTGGGCGCCCTTTGTCGGGCTGTTTATTGCCAAGATCAGCCGCGGCCGCACCATTCGCCAATTTGTCATGGGCGTAATGCTGGTACCCACCATCTTCACCTTCCTGTGGTTCTCGATCTTTGGCGATACCGCCCTGCACCTGATCATGAACGAGGGCTATACCGCATTGATCACCGAGGTGCAGAACGACACGGCCATCGCGCTGTTCAAGCTCTATGAGCGCCTGCCGCTGACCTCCATTGTGTCCTTCATTACGGTGATACTGATCATTACCTTCTTTGTCACCTCGTCGGACTCAGGCTCGCTGGTGATCGATTCCCTGGCCTCCGGCGGCGCCTTGGCCACACCGGCCTGGCAGCGGGCTTTCTGGTGCATTCTGGAGGGTGTGGTCGCGTCAATTCTGTTGCTCGCTGGCGGGCTTAGCGCACTGCAGACCATGACCATTGCCAGTGCCCTGCCGTTCTCGATCATCATGATCATTTCCGCCATTGGCATGTGGCGAGCATTGGTCATCGAGGGCCATCGCGATCAGAGCCTGCTGCATCACATGCAGACCGGTCGACACTCCAGCGGCAACCCGGCCACAACCTGGAAGAAGCGCCTGGCTGGTATCGTCAACTTCCCTGACAAGACCCAGGTAGAAAGCTTTATCAACGAGGTAGCGCTAAAAGCCATGCAGACCTTGCGACAAAACCTGGTGGAACAGGGCTGGGCCGCAGAGGTGCATGCCGACGCTGAACATGACAGGGTCTATATCGAGATCATCAAGGAAAACGAACTGGACTTTATCTACGATATTCGTATCCGCGAATACACCAGACCCAGCTTCGCCTTCCCGGAGATGAGCCGCACCGAAGAGAGCGAACAGCTCTACTACCGCGCCGAGGTGTTCCTGCGCCGGGGTGGTCAGACCTACGATGTATACGGCTATGACCAGCAGGAAATCATTGGCGACATTCTCGACCACTTCGAGAAGTACCTGCACTTCCTGCATATTTCACCGGCCAGCCTGCCGTGGAATATGGCCGAGCACGACGAAATGCTGCACGATGTGCCTCCCATCAAACCGGCCTAATCGCCAGAAAAAAGCCCGGCCAGCATTCAACTGGTCGGGCTTTTTACCTTCTGACTGAACCGCCTGCGATTACTGCTGCAGTACCCGCACAATCTCCGGATCCTTGAACACCCGGGTCAAGGCATCGCTCATGACTTCGCTTACCAGACGGGTATTGGTCGCCTGGTTCGGCGCATAACCAAAGCGGTGGTTGGCCGAAGCGCCATAACGTCCCTGGTATTGTGTGTTCGTAGCTCGCACCTGTGCAGCGAAAGTGGCACTGATGTCCGCCTCGGTGACATAGGTGGTTGAGGTCGGCGACTGGTAACGCAGCTCGGCCAGGCTCAGCGTCAGGCGGTTGGCATTAGGCGTACCATCACTTACCACTTCGAAGCCCAACTGGCGCAGCGCCTGTTCAACCTGCTGCTTGAGCTGCGGCAGAGTCTGCTCGCTGATGGTGAGACTGCTTGAATCAGGATAAATCCCGCCCCGCGTGCCGAGAATCTTTGACGGCCGGGTATCTTCCACCACCACTACTACCGGTTGCTGGCGGGCGACAGGGTTTAATGGCACCTGTATCTCGGGCTTTACATTGAGTTGTTGCGGGCTATGGGCACAGCCCACCAGCACCAACGCCAGCCCGGCAACTGCCAGCATGGCCAGACGATTACGCATATTCGGTCTCTCCTGGAAAATCCATTGAACACTAACTTAGCAACAGCATGATACTGCGCTTATTGACCTGCACAGCATACTCCGGTTCCACAGACTGTGGTCAGTGACTGTCATCAAGCTGCAACGCCCAGAGTGGATCATCAACATGACCATCTGAGGGGACTGACCCATGCTGATTTCAAGATTATGCAGCAAAGCCTTCCGCAAGGCCTTCTGCAAGCCCTGTCGCCGTCACTTTGCGCGGCTCGACCAGCAAGGACGCTGCACTTCTCTGTGGACCCTGCAGGAACGTCCGGAACAGGGCCGCTGGATCGAGGTTACCGAGCTCAACCCTACCTGGATCGGCCAGAGCGTTCCGCTGGAAGCGCAATGCCCGCCTGCCAACCAGCCCAAGCGCTCGCTGCTGACCCACCTGGCCTGGTAGTCCGGTATTGCTCAATGCTTCAGTGAGCGCCAGCAGCCTTGAGTGCTTCGACGTAATCTTCGGACTGGCTATGCCCGCTAATCTGTTGCAGGAAGCTCTGCCCGTCTGCATCGGTAGCATTGAGGTCGTATCCCTCAGCCTGGAACAGCTGTAGAAAGCGGGCAAAATCATGCGCGCGCAGACCGCGATAGGCGCGTGTCAGAATATGCAGCTCAACTGACTCGCCTGCATAGGGCCGAGCCTGAATAAAGGCCGCTACCTGCTCATCACTCATTGGTTCGCCAATCACTTTCTGTTTGTCTTTACGCACCCTGTCCCCCGGCATTAGTCGATTTAATTGCTCAGCACTTCGCAAACGCCATTGTACCCAGCCGCCCGGCTAGTCACCAGCGTGGACATCGGCCCAGACCGTGCCATTGCCGTAGAAACGCGCCTGCACATAGCTGGGTCTGTCAGCCTCCAGCAGGCGTAGCAGGTAATCGAAATAGCCCGCCGGATACTGCAGTTCAAGGGTCTGTGACTCTGCATCCAGTCGCGCAGGTCGCGGTCTGCTACCTGGCTCGGCAAAGCTGATACGCGCCTGCGTCACGGGGCTGCCTTCGATCAGTGAGCGCCCGCGCAGAAAAATCCAGGCTCCCGCCGAGTGGGGATTTGGCAATGCTCCGGGGCGGTGCTCAAGCCCCAGGGTCACGCGGTAACGCTCGACCTCGAAGAGCATCTGGTCTGGCCGATCCTGGCGACTGCCATACAGATCTGCGGGCATGTATTCATCGTGCGGCAGGCCGCTGGCATTAGCCATTGGTGCACTACAAACAAGCAAAAGGAGTATGCTAAAAAACGCCTTGTAAACAGTCGACATGGTTTCCCCCGAAACAGACTCAGATCTGTTGTGGCACCCCCACCCTTCCTTGTCAATCCGGGACCAGGCATGGCCAGCAAGCGATCCTTCAGACTACCCCTGTTTACCGCCCTGCGCGAAAGCTTTGCCCAGGGCTACAACCTGGCGACCCTGCGCGGCGACCTGCTGGCCGGGATCACGGTCGGCATCATTGCCATTCCCCTGGCCATGGCGCTGGCCATCGCCGTCGGCGTGGCGCCGCAGCACGGCCTCTATACGGGCATAGTCGCAGGTCTGATCATCGCCGTGAGCGGCGGCTCGCGATTCAATATCTCCGGCCCGACTGCAGCCTTTGTGGTGATTCTGCTGCCCATTACCCAGCAGTACGGGCTAGGCGGACTGCTGCTGGTTACCGGGATGTCCGGGGTGATTCTGCTGGCGCTTGGCCTGGCGAGGATGGGCAACCTTATCCAGTTTGTCCCTTACCCGGTAGTGATGGGCTTCACCGCTGGCATAGGTATTGTCATCGCCACGCTGCAGATCAAGGATTTTTTCGGCCTGCAGAATGTTGGCCAGCACGAGAGCTACCTCGACCAGCTACACGCCCTCGCCTCGGCCCTGCCCAGCATTCAGCTCGGCGATACGCTGGTCGGTCTGGCAACACTGCTGGTGCTGATCGGCTGGCCGTACCTGACCAAACGCGTTCCGGGCCACCTGATTGCCCTGCTCGCGGGCAGCCTGCTGGCGGCCCTGCTGCTACAGCTGGATTTCGATGTGAGCACTCTGGGTTCCCGTTTCAGCTATGAAGTGGATGGCGTGACACATGCTGGCATTCCCCCCTTTGCGCCGCAGTGGCTACTGCCCTGGACCCTGCCAGGTGCGGATGGACTGCCCTTGAACGTGAACTTCAACCTGTTGCGCGAGCTGCTGCCCTTTGCCCTGGCCGTGGCCATGCTCGGCGCTATCGAATCACTGCTCTGCGCGCTGGTCGCCGATGGCATGGCCAACACCCGCCATGATCCGAATGCCGAGCTGATGGGCCAGGGACTGGGCAACATCGTTGTGCCTTTCTTTGGCGGCATAACCGCCACCGCAGCCATTGCGCGCACCGCCACCAGCGTGCGCTCAGGCGCGCGCACGCCCATGGCCGGGGTGTTCCATGCCCTGGTCATACTGCTTGCCGTGGTACTGCTGGCGGATCTGTTCGCCTACCTGCCCATGGCCTCCCTGGCCGCCATGCTGCTGGTCGTCGCCTGGAACATGAGCGAGGCACCCCATGTGCTGCACATGCTGCGCATCGGGCCGCGGCAGGATGTATGGGTGCTGCTGATCTGCCTGATCCTCACGGTACTCTTCGACATGGTCCTGGCAGTCGGGGTCGGCCTGGTATTGGCCTCGGCGCTGTTCATCAAGCGCATGGCCGATCTGAGCCAGGGCGCCCGGATCCCGCGCCATCAGCACAGCGCCCTGTCGGAACTACCCGACAGCGTGGCGCTATATCAGATCAATGGCCCGCTGTTCTTCGCCGCCGCAGACAAGGCGTTAAGCGCCATGGGCCGCCATGATGAAAACATCAGTTATCTGGCGATCGACATGCACGCCGTACCGAGCATGGACATGAGCGCACTGGTGATGTTCGAAAAAGCCCTGAAGGACCTGGATCGGCGCGACATCCGCGTTTATCTGATCGGCGTCAACGCATCGGTACGCCTGAAACTCAAGCGTGCAGGGGTAGGCCCGCTACTGGGTCGCAGGCATTATGTTGCCAGCCCGGACCGCGCTGCGCAGCTGATACGCCAGCAACTGACTGACAACTCGGATGGTAGCGCCGCAACCACAGATTGAGGCGCTCAGACCATCAGGCCTCGGGGATGGCGAAAATACCATTGGCGTTGCGCCAATAGCCCTTGTAGTCCAGGCCATAACCAAAGATATAGCGATCTTCCACTTGCAGCCCGGTAAAGTCGGCGCGCATACCCGGATAAGCCTTGCGGTCGTGCTGCTTGTCCAGCAACACCGCCGTCAGTACCCGGTCCGCCCCCGCGTCCTTGCAGTACTCAACGATCGCCGCCAGGGTATGCCCCTCATCCAGAATGTCGTCGACAATCAGCACCGTGCGGCCGACCAGCGAGTGCTCTGCCCGGGCCTTCCAGAACAGCTCGCCGCCGGACAGCTTGTTGCGGTAACGGGTCGCGTGCAGATAGCCCACTTCCATGGGGAAATCCAGGCGGGTGACCAGTTGCCCGGCAATCACCAGCCCACCGTTCATGACGCTGTATACCAGCGGATTGGCGTCGGCCAGCGACTGGTTGATTTGCTCTGCCATGCGGTCCATGGCGGCATCCACCTCGGCAGCAGTAAACAGGCAATCCGCCTCGGCCTTGATTTGCCGGATGTGATCCAGATCGACAGACATAGTTGACTCCAGTGGGACGTGGGCGAGGAAAGGTCGGGCAAAATACTGGGGTTGCAGGCCAAAGGCAAGCAGCAGGCTTACGGATGACCACGCCCGAACATTGGTTTAGTCTATGCGCATCCTCCACGGCCCGCACGAGAGCATTTCCATGCAGATCAAAGAAATCCGCCACCCTCTGATTCGCCATAAGCTCGGCCTGATGCGCCGGGCCGATATCAGTACCAAAAACTTTCGCGAGCTGGCCCAGGAAGTAGCAGCGCTGCTGACCTATGAGGCAACCCAGGACATGCCCGTAGAGCCACAGATCATTGATGGCTGGTGTGGGGAGGTAGAGGTTGAAAAGCTCTCCGGCAAGAAGGTCACGGTAGTGCCTATCCTGCGCGCCGGACTGGGCATGCTCGACGGCGTGCTGAGCCTGATTCCCAGCGCCAAGGTCAGCGTTATAGGTCTGGTGCGCAACGAGCAGACCCTGGAAGCCGATACCTATCTGGAAAAGCTGGTGGGCGAAATGAACCAGCGCATGGCGCTGATTATCGATCCGATGCTGGCTACCGGCGGCTCCATGGTCGCGACCATCAACATGCTGAAAAAGGCCGGTGCCCGGGAGATTCGCGCCCTGGTGCTGGTTGCCGCACCCGAGGGCATCCGCCGCGTCAACGCCGAACATCCGGATGTGCAGATATTCACTGCCTCGGTTGACCAGCGGCTGAACGAACACGGCTACATCATTCCAGGCCTGGGTGATGCCGGTGACAAGATCTTTGGTACCAAGCAGAAGGACGTCCACTGATGCACACCCTGGAAACCAACGGCTGGCGCACCGCCCTGGCCGGTTCGCAGATGCTTTTTGTCGCCTTCGGCGCACTGGTACTGATGCCGCTGATCACCGGCATGGACCCCAGCGTCGCACTTTTTACCGCAGGTATAGGCACGCTGATATTCCAGTTCACCACCCAGCGCCAGGTGCCGGTATTTCTCGCCTCAAGCTTCGCCTTTATCGCGCCCATCCTTTACAGCAACCAGACCTGGGGGTTACCCGCCACTCTGGGTGGCCTGCTGGCTGCGGGCCTGATGTATATCCTTCTGAGCCTGGTGGTGCGGCTGCGCGGCCCGGGCTTTATCCAGCGCCTGCTGCCCCCCGTGGTAGTCGGCCCGGTGATCATGGTGATAGGTCTGGGCCTGGCTTCAGTGGCGGTGAACATGGCCATGGGCAAGGCCGGTGACGGCAGCGTGCAATTGGTCGATTACTCGACCGCGCTGATTATTTCCATGTCGGCACTGGCAACTACCATTGTGGTCGCAGTCTTTGCGAAGGGCATCTTCCGTCTGGTGCCGATTCTCGCAGGTGTACTGGTCGGTTACGGCCTGTCCTGGATACTCGGCGTAGTCGACTTCAGCGTGGTCGGTGAGGCTAGTTGGATGGCGGTACCGGGCTTTGTCACCCCTGAGTTCAAACTGGCGGCCATCCTGTTCATGATCCCCGTGGCCATTGCCCCGGCGATCGAGCATATCGGCGATGTGCTGGCCATCGGTTCGGTAACCGGCAAGGACTATATCCGCAAGCCCGGGCTGCAGAACACCCTGCTAGGTGACGGTCTGGCAACCTCGGCGGCGGCGGTCATGGGCGGTCCACCGAATACCACCTATTCCGAGGTCACTGGCGCTGTGATGCTGACCCGCAACTTCAACCCCAATGTGATGATCTGGGCGGCGGTATTTGCCATCGGCCTGGCCTTTGTCGACAAGTTTGGCGCGGTATTGCTGAGCATGCCGGTGCCGGTCATGGGCGGCATCCTCTGCCTGCTGTTTGGCTCGATTGCCGTGGTCGGGATGAACACCCTGATTCGTCACCAGGTGGATCTGTCCCAGGCGCGTAACCTGTGTATCGTATCGGTAACCCTGGTGTTCGGTATTGGTGGCCTGGTGATCGGTGATCAGACTTTCAGCCTGCAGGGCATCAGCCTCTGCGGAGTGGTGGCCATTGTGCTGAATATGCTGCTGCCACAGGCGCCGCAGCAAACAGAAGAACCGACCCCCGAGTGACCTGCCGACCTAACGGCGCCAGCACTTGACGTCGTCAGGCCTGCGCCGCCCGACCTGATCCAGACTGAGGTTGGCGCAGGCATCACCCGCCATCACACCCCCCTCAACGGCGGTGGCGGTCAAGGTAAAAGCATTGGCCTCAAGGCGCGTCGCCTCTACTAAAAATACCGCCCGACCAGCCGCCGGACTCTGGGCTGTCAAAGAGATGGAGTCGGCATCATAGGCGCCGTGCCGGGTAAAATGCCGCTCAAGCAGATGGGCATTTTCCAGCAACACCGTAGCCACCTCGGCACGCCGAGTCTGGCGCACCTGTTCGCTATACGCCGGATAGGCGATAGCAGCCAGAATGCCGATTACCGCTACTACTATCATCAGCTCGATAAGGGTAAAGCCGCGCCGGGGAGTCAGGTTCATGCGCCTCACATCCGTTGGCGCCACATGATGCGGCGGAACTGGCAATTTGGCCTTGTGGTGATGCTGGCCAGGTCACTGGATCCCTGCACCATGATCACATCATCCTCACACCCGGCCTGCTCTGTTGGCTCCTCGTGCGGCTCACGGCCTAGCACCGTCAGGTCACCGGGTAGCCCGATGTCCAGGCGCTTGCCTGCCACCCTGGCATCACTACCGTCCACCCGACCGTCACCGCTGGTGTCTATGGTTGCTACTTGCAGCATTGCTCCGCTATCCAGCGACAGCACCATCAACCAACCATTCGCCCGGGTCTGACAAGGATCTGCGCCAGGCTCGATATAGCTTGTGGTGAAGTACACACGGGCATCGCGTACCAGCAGATCGCGGGTAACTTTCTCACCCAAGGGACTGCCGTCAGCTTCCAGTGGCAGGCGCCAGCCGTATTGCGCACTCCAGTCCACCTGGTTGCCGGTACTCTGCCTGAAAGTACCCGCGGGGGTGCTCAGGGGCACAGCCTGGATCTGCTGCAGTTGCAACCGGGCTGGCGTCAGGCTGCCGCTAGCTGGCAACGCCTCGACATCCTTTACCGCGTAGAAGGCCTGAACCGAGCGATCGGCCAGATCATTCGGTTCCAACAGCTTACCGCTACCAAAGAACACCAGGTCGGCGCGGGCACGGGCGGAATAAGCTACTTGCGGCGCCTGAGTAATGGGCTGATGCGCTTGGCCACGAAATAGCGGAGCACCTTCGTGGGCAACCGACCACTCGGCACTGGCGCCACTCAGATCGAATTTCCAGAGTTGCCCATGCAGGTCACCGGCGAATACGCTGCTCCGACCATTGGCGTCCTGATGCAGTACCGCCGCAGAAAGCCCGTTAGCCGACGACTCGCCAGGGCGCGCGGGTACGTCCAGCTGCCGCAGCAGTGCGCCGCTGGCCAGATCAAAGATCATCAATGCCGCAGCCCCATCGCTACTGCCATAGCCGTTACCGGTGATCAGTAGGCTGCGGCCATCCAGGGTGGTGATAACCGGCTTGCCGTAGACCTGACCTAGCGCAGCAAGCCCGGGCTGACTGGCATTGACCTCCCACAGCGCGCCCAGGGCAGCATCGCCCTGAGCCTCATCAAACAGCCTGACCGCCACCAGACCCTTACCACCGGCGCCGAAGCCGCTGGCAACTAGCGTGCTCCAGACCTCATCCAACTGAACATCAGCCAGAGCGATACGCCCATCCACTCCCGAACTGTGGGCGCTGGCGGCACCGTAGTCTGCCTGCGCCCTGATCCCCAGACTGGCGTACATGGCAGCCGGCAGAAAGGAGAAACGGTGAGCACCCGTCGCTGCATCAAATACCCGCAGGAAGCCGTCGTTGGCGCCCACCACCAGGGATTCGCTGAGCGCTGCGGATTTACGGCTACGGTAAGCCGCCGTAGTACCTGGACTCGTTTGCCCAGCCGCTACCAACAGCGGGGCAGAATTGATGATATCGCCGAGCAGTACCGAACGACGCCGCAAGCCCGGCACATCCACACCCCGAGCCCAGTCCAGCAGCTCTTGCCCGGCACCGGCGCCGCTCAGCCCGGCATTCAGCGCTGCGGCATCCAAGGCATCACGCTGCTTGGCCGTCAGCCCGCTGTAGGTAGCCGCATTGAGCCCCACTGCGGCGGCGGCAGTAGTGCCCGCCTGCTGCCGCCAGGTCTGAAACAGGCCCGCGCGGCGCGTGGGGGTAAAAGTCGAATCGGTACTCCAGAGCTCTGTTTCAAGCTGGCCATCCGCGCCGATCAGCAATCGCTGCAGCGTGCCGCTCCAGGCCTGCGGATCGAACAGGCTGCGGTAGTAGCCGGTACTGCCCAGCGCCAGCACCTCGGCATCCGCCATGGCGCCACCCCCGGAGCCTGCTACTACAGGCCGGGCATTAAAGGCTGCACCTAATGCCGCACGCAACTGATCCCGGTCACCAAGATAGTGGTAACTGCCACCACCAGCCCCGGCGGCAGCACGCAGCCGGGGCTCTTCCCTGCTAAAACCGAGGATATGGGTACGCATGTTCTGCACCGCGAAGTCCGGATCGTCCCAGTTGCCACCGGCCAGATCGCTGCCCAGGCCCGACTTGCGCATATCAATGTCGAAGGCAAACTGCGCCATGTCATTCAGATAGAAGGTACTGCCCGGGACTGAAGGATCGGCACTGGTCACATCGCCACTGGCATCACCGTCCCAATTGGGGATATTGAAGGCCCCCGGCAAGGCCGGATTGTTACCATCAGGCTCCTGCCCCAATGTGGTCGGAAACTGATTGTCGTAGGTAGGCTGACCGCCGGTCAGAACCAGCCCGATATTGCGCTGGCAGCGATACTGGATCGGACTGACAAACTGGGTGCGACCCGCCTCAAGCGTGGTTTGCGGATAGAAGGCGCGCAACCCACGCAGGTAACGGCTGAGCTCATAATAGCTCTCCGCCAGCGGCGCTTCTGCCCAACGGGAAAGGTCAGCCGGATTGTTCCCCGGATTGAAACTGTCGAGGCCTGTATGCAGGGCATTGAAGCGCTCCATGCCATCCGCACTGTCGCTGGCGATGGAGCCGACTTCGACCAGCAACTGCCCGCCCGGCGCATCACGGCCAGCGCCAGTACCCAGCGTATCGCGAAAGCCGAACAGGCCAAAACGCAGGTGCCGATTGTCGCTGATGAGTTCCTTGGCTACCGCCCTCGCCAGGTCCAGGCGGGTTTCCCCGTCGACCGGGTTGATCACCATGCTGGAAGAACTATCCAGCAGTATGACCACATTGGTTGGCGCACTACTCAGGGCGGCGATCGGCCCGCTGATCGGGGTAAAGGCCTGGGCCGAGAGCGCCATACCACAACCCAGTGCAACGCCCAGGGTGAACCGGCTTGCGGACTGAGCCGCGCGCCAGGGTTTATAGTCGGCTAAAGGCATAGGTGCCCTCCAGAACGGTCCGTGAAGTACCTTTGAAACTGACCACAAAAACCCGATACAGCGTACTGGGTGAGCTGGCGGCGACGTTCGCCGGAATATCGCTGTGGCCAAGCAGAACAATGCGATACCAGGCATCGGCCTCATTACCGGCCGCGGCGGCCGAGACGCGCTTCCAGCCTGCGGGCAGATGGGTGTGATCAAGGTCCAGAATGAGGGGATCGAGGTCGCAATCACTCGCTGCGCAAAAGGCCAGAGGGTCGCCCGGATGCGGCAAGCGAATACTCTGGTCATTCACTCCGGCCTCAACCAGCCGCAGCACCGCCTCGGCGGATTGCAGGGTATCGTTCTTGAACTTGAGGTTGGCGGCCATGCGCTCCTGGCTGGTTGAACCCTGCACCCCCGCGAGGGCTACCAGACTCAGCAACAGCAGAAACACCAGGCTCACTACTAGCGCACTACCGCCCTGCGCCAGGCGTACATGCAGGTGCTGCCGCTTGATCATCATGGCTGGCGCCCCCGCAGGGTGGTCACTACCGCGAAGCGCTGGGTACGCACCTGCGCCTGCTCGGCGTCGCCAGGGTTGTCACTTAGCCCCAGAGCCAGACGCACACTGCGTATCCGCGACTCCTGGCCTGCCACTGAGGTGACATAGCTGTCGCTGACGTTGGCGTCCAGGGGGGCCGCTGCCAGACCAAACTCGACGCTGAACTCGGCCACGCCGTCGATCAACACCTGGGGGCTCCCGACCCCGTTGGTCCTGACGCGGATCGCATTGTCTCTCAACTCGTACTCCAGTTGGCGCACCGGAATCACGGTATCGCCAGGGGCAAGACTCAGCGCACTGCTGCCGGTGCCGACCCGCAGCTCATTCAGACAGTCACTGACCAGCACCCAGCGCGCACCAAACTCAGCTGCCGAGACACTGGAATCCGTCGACAAGGGGCCCGTACCAGCAGTGCGGCTGACAGGAGACAGTGCCGTAAGTATCCGCAGTTGACCGTCGGCATAGGTTATCGGCGTCGCGAACTCGTCAGGGACCTGACTGCGCACGCTGGCAGGCAAACGCTCGAGATCCAGACAGCCGAACAGGCCCGCCTGACGCAGTTCAGTACTGATACGGCTGAGTAGATAACGCGCGTTCTCCTGTATTGCCGACTGGTGTTGCTGCAGGGCATAGGATTGCTTGCTGGCCAGGAAGATCTGCACCACGCCGAGCACCAGAACAAGTCCCAGCACCAGGGCGATCATCAGCTCTATCAGGCCCAAACCCCGCTGCGCTGCAGAGCCAGTCATAGGCCAATCCTCGAGGACACCACAAACTGGGTATCCTCGGCATGGGCGACGGTGCGCCGCTCGGACCAACTGATGCTGACAATCGCCAGATTGTCGGTGACCTGGATGCTGGCTTGCCCCTCGGGCAGGTAGCAGGTTACGGCAGTCGTAAAATCGGAGATGTCGCGGGCGCGAATACTGCTGTTGCTGCTGCTTGAATCACAGTCACCGCCGATCTTGGCCGTGGTGTACAACGCCAGCTCTGCGCTGTTGGCGCGCATGCGCTCAAGCATGTCATAGGCAATAAAGCTGGCATGTGTGGTGTAACCAGCACTGAGATTGAAGCGCAGCGCATTCAGCTGCAGGGACGCGGCGCCGAGTACGCCGACCGAGAGCACCAGCACTGCGACCATGACTTCGATCAGGCTCACGCCTTGCTGATAAAAACGGATCGATGTGCAGCGGCCACTGCAGTCGCTGATTGCAGTAGCTTGAAGACCAGGCATGCCTGGCTGAGCATAAACGGCGGAAAGAGGCGCACGACCTCGTTTTTCCTTAAACATGAGATCACTTCCGTGTGACGATCAACGTTGGGGTAAAAACGTCCCAACCCTATCGCACTCCTCCGGCAGGTTCATCACCCAGATAGCGATATCCCGCCGGATTTTTCCGGTTCTGCGACACAGTTCAAGAATTCGCCCGGTTCTTCGGTGCCTGCAGGACCTGCAGGCCCTTCAATCACCATCCTGGTAATTGGCCAGTGACTGCGCCAGTTGCAGCACTATGCGCTGCCGTGCTTCGCGGCTGCCCCAGGCGCAATGCGGAGTAATAATCAGATTGGGCACACTGTTATCCAGCAGCGGGTTGCCATCAACCGGCGGCTCCTGGCTCAGCACATCACAGGCTGCACCGCCCAGGTGACCGCTGCGCAAACTCTCTGCCAGCGCCTGCTCATCTACTAATCCGCCGCGAGCGGTATTGATCAGCAGACTACCCGGCTTCATCCAGGACAGGGCCTTGGCATCGATCATGTTGCGGGTCTGTTCCGTGAGTGGGCAATGCAGGCTGAGCACATCGACCTCGGCCAGCAACTCACGCAACCCTGGCCGACCGCCGTGCGGCCGCCCCGGCAGCGCGCCCACCACCACGCGCATACCAAAGGCCTCGGCCAGCCGCGCCACCGCCTGGCCAAGCTCGCCATAGCCGAGAATCCCCAGCGTACGCCCGGACAACTCGCCAATAGGGTAGTCCAGCAAACAGAATTGGCTACTGGTTTGCCAGGCTCCGGCCTGCACCGCCGTCCGGTAGGATTCGAAGCGGGTAATCAGTACCAGCATCAGCATCAAAGTGTGCTGAGCCACCGAGGGAGTGCCGTAGGCGCGGCAGTTGACCACGCGGATACCCAGCCGCTGCGCGGCCTGCAAATCCACATTGTTGGTGCCGGTAGCGGCGACCAGGATCAGGCGCAGACTGGGACTGGCCTGCATCACCTCCGCATCTATCACTACCTTGTTGGTAATCACTACTTGATACCCACTGATCCGCTCGCGGGTCTGCTGCACGCCCGTGGCATCGTGCAGGCGCAGTTCGCTGGCCTGGGCGCGCAGCTCATCAAGCTGCAGGTCACCGCGATCCAGGGAGGCGATATCCAGAAATACTGCCTTGGGTTTGTCTTTCATACTGACTGTATCTATGTGGCTGCGACAGGAGCCTCTAGAATGGCAATTTTCTGCGGGTGGGTCCATGTATCTCAACGAATTCCTGCTAGTAGCCCTGGTGCATCTGTTGGCCGTCATCAGCCCCGGGCCTGACTTTGCCGTGGTTATTCGCAACAGTGTCAGCAGCGGACGCCGCGCCGGTTGCCTGACCGCTCTCGGGGTGGGCTGCGGTATCAGCCTGCATGTGGGCTATTCGCTGGCGGGGATTGGTTTGCTGGTATCCCAATCCCTGTGGCTGTTCAATCTGCTCAAGTGGCTGGCCGCTGGTTATCTGATCTATCTCGGTATCAAGGCGCTACGCAGTCAGCCGCAACGGCTAAACGGTGACCCACAACCGGCTACCAGCCTGAGCCCTACACGCGCCTTTACCCAGGGCTTTATAACCAATGGCCTGAACCCCAAAGCCACGCTGTTTTTTCTGTCGCTGTTTACCCTGGTGATAGATCCATTAACACCCATAACAGTACAAGCGCTGTACGGCCTCTATCTAACGTTCGCCACTGCGTTCTGGTTCGTGCTGGTAGCTCTGGTCTTCAGCCACCGCCGGATGCGGCGCGGATTCAACCGCCTGGGGCATTGGTTTGATCGGGGTATGGGGGTGATATTGACCGGACTGGGCGTGCACCTGTTGTTGTCCGAGTGGCTCAGCCATAACGACTGAGCCTCCAGGCTCAGGCTGCCGTTGGCTCGCTGCGACACCAGTCAGCCAGGGTGTCTATCCAGGCCGGATGATCGTTGAGACAGGGCACCAGCACCAGCTCTTCACCACCGGCTTCGATAAACTGCTCGCGGGCCCGATCACCGATCTCCTCCAGCGTTTCGATACAGTCGGCGACAAAGGCCGGGCACATGACCAGCAGGCGTTTGACGCCCTGGGCCGCGAGCTCGTCCACCCGCGTTTCGGTGTAGGGCTCAATCCATTTGTCCTTGCCCAGCCGCGACTGAAATGCCAGCGACCACTGATCATCGCGCAGTCCAAGACGGGCGGTAAACTCGCGGGTCACCGAGACACACTGGGCCCGATAACAGGTGGCATGGGCTGGTGACGGACGATCACAACAGTCCGGGTAGGCCAGGCAGTGGGAGCCGGTCGGGTCGGCCTTGCGCAGGTGCCGCTCCGGTAGCCCATGGTAGCTGAACAGCAGATGATCAAAACCCTGCTCCAGATGCGGAGCAGCACTGGCCACCAGCGCATCCATATAGCCAACACGGTCATGGAAGGCCGGCACAATGGTCAGCTTGATCTCCAGTTGGTGATCATCCACCACCCGCTGCGCCTCGCGGATCGAGGTGGTAACGGTGCTGTCAGCGTGTTGCGGGTACTGCGGCATGAACAGCACTTCCTTGACGCCCGGACGTCGCGCCAGCTCCAGCAAGCCGCGCTCGATCGACGGCTCACCGTAGCGCATAGCCAACTCCACCGGCATATCCAGCTTGGCCTGCAGGGCCTGTTGTACCCGTCGGCTGATAACCACCAGCGGCGAACCCTCCTCCCACCAGATCGAGGCGTAGGCTTCGGCCGACTTCTTCGGACGCAACAACAGGATCAATCCCACCAACAACCGACGCAGCGGCCAAGGCAGATCCACCACGTAGGGGTCCATCAGGAACTGATTGAGGTAACGGCGCACATCTGCCACATCGGTACTGGCTGGAGACCCAAGGTTGGCAAGCAAAACCGCACGTTCAGACATTGATTACTCCTGATTTTTTTTCAGTACATCCGCGAGCGCCGCATCCAGGTGCTCAAAACGGAATGTGTAGCCCTCGGCGAGGGCTTTTTCGGGTAATGCATTCTGGCCGGTCAGCAGCAGGCGGGACATTTCACCCAGGACCCCTTTGAGCAGGAACGCAGGCACCGGCAACACTGCAGGACGACCCAGAGTCTTGCCCAGTGTGCGGGCAAACTCGCGATTGGTGACCGGGTTTGGCGCCGTGGCGTTGAACGGCCCCTTGCACGAGGGAGTGTTGAGCAGCAGCATGATCAAGCCCACCATATCATCCAGGTGAACCCAGGGCATGTAATGGCTGCCCGAGCCGATCGGGCCGCCCAGCCCAAGTTTGAAGGGCAGCAACAGACGCTGTAAAAAGCCACCGTTCTCAGCCAGTACCAACCCGGTACGTAACTGACACACCCGTATGCCGTGGGACGCAGCGCGCTTGGCGGCAGACTCCCAGGCGTCACACAGCGTATTGGTGTACTCCACTCGACCGGGGCTGGCCTCGGTTACCGGAGCATCACCGGTGTCGCCATACCAGCCTACAGCCGAGCCGCTGACCAGCACTGAAGGCTTGACCGGCTGGCGACCCAGCCATTGCACCAGTTGTTCGGTCAAGGTAACCCGACTCGCCCAGAGCATTGCCTTGCGATTAGCTGTCCAGGGTCGATCGGCAATCGGCTCACCGGCAAGATTGACCACCGCATCCACACCCTGGCCGTCCAGCTCTCCGAGTTGCCCGACACCCTTTACCGATCCGCCACACAGCTGCGCGACCTGCTCGGGCTTGCGACTCAGCACCGAGACTTGATGTCCCTCTGCCAACAGACGAGCGCACAGCGCCTTGCCTATTAGCCCGGTACCGCCAGTGATTAGCACATGCATGCAAAACTCCATGTCTTGAACAAAATAAAGCGACCAGAAAATACGGAGTGAGCCTGTGACCCGCCCCTGTGCCCGAAGAAAAGTATTGGTACCATCACCTGAAAAGGTGATGGGTAGCCTCGAAGCATAACAGGCCTGTCGTCAGCGCAATTGCACGCAGTTCACAATTATAAGATGCTATACAGTATTTTTTACGCGTACAAGTTTTGTCGAATGAATAGAAACACCAGCTCACAGCTATGATAATAGCTCTGCCAACATTCAGGGATAACACCATGCACGTCACAAGTATTGCCGTCATCGGCGCCGGTATGGCCGGCATCAGCGCAGCCACCGCCCTGGTCGCCGCAGGCCATCAGGTCACCGTATTCGACAAGAGCCGCGGCACCGGTGGTCGTCTGAGCAGCAAGCGCAGCGATGCGGGCGACATGGACATGGGCGCACAATACTTCACCGCCCGTGATCACCATTTTCGGGGTGAACTCAAGCACTGGCTAGACAAGGGCTGGGTAGCAGAATGGACATCCTCCCTCTACTTGCATGACGACCAGGGCCTGCGCCAATCCCCTGATGATCAACAGCGCTTTGTCGGCGCACCACGCATGACCGCACTGTCTCGTCAGTTGTTGGCAGACATCCCGCTGCGCAGCCAGACGCGTATCGCACGCATCGAACAGGGAGAGGACAACCTGTGGCAACTGGTGGATGACAGCGGGCAACACCACGGCCCCTTCGAGCGCGTTGTCATCGCCACCCCTCCGCCCCAGGCAGTACCTCTGCTGGAGTCTGCGCCGCAATTGGTACAGGCCGTCGAGCAGGTCGAGATGCTACCCGGTTGGAGCATGGCCGTTGCCTTTGAAATGCCCTTGGATACCCCAGTAGACGCCTGCTTCGTGCGCGCAGGACCGCTCGACTGGATCTCGCGCAACAGCAGCAAACCGGGACGCCAGGCTACTGACAGTTGGGTGCTGCAGTCCTCGCCAGCCTGGGCACAGGACAATCTGGAGACCGACAAGGACAGCATCGCCGAACAGCTACTGGCGGCCTTTGCCGAAGTACTCGGCCTGCAGTTACCGCAACCCTGCTTCACCCATGTACACCGCTGGCTCTACGCCAGGGCGGCCAGCGACTGCAAATGGGGTGCCTTGGCTGCGCCCGAGAAAGGACTTTATGTGTGCGGCGACTGGTGCCTGGGTGGCCGCGTGGAAAATGCCTGGCTTAGCGGTCAGCAAGCGGCCCGGGCACTCATGGGCAAGGCATGAGAAAACTCAATCCGGAAAAACTGCTGCACTCCAAGTGGACCGCCTGCGCACCTGTGAACCGGGAAAAGCACTTTATGGTGGTCGACTGTATGCGCGACGAAACCACGCAAGAGGTTATCAACGTCGAGCTACAGGCTGTACTCACCCGCCGTAGCCGCTGCCTGCCCTGGCAGCAGCTACGGGATGCGGAGCTCTGGCACCAGGGCTGGCACTGAAGCAACCAATAATACTTGTACAAACATATCACTGGTGTACACTATTTATTGTACAGAACCGCAAGGCTGTACAATTAAGGAGTGAGTACACCAGCTGCACTTTCTGCCCCTCCTTGATTGTCCGCCACGGCTAACCGATTCGGAACGCTGCCGAGCACCTCGCTCGGCACCACAGTCAACAGGGTGCTCGCATGAGTCTTACCGCCAGTACTATGCTGCCCATCCGGGAAGTATCCCGCGTCACCGGCGTAAACGCGGTGACACTGCGCGCCTGGGAACGCCGTTACGGCCTGATCAAACCGCACCGTACGGACAAGGGGCACCGGCTCTATACCGAAGCCAACATACAGCAGATAGAGTCGATCCTGACCTGGCTGAACCGGGGCGTGGCCGTGGGCCAGGTCAAAGCCCTGCTGCAGAACCCGGTAGAGCTCGACCAGCAGCAAGACTGCTACTGGGCCGCTCTGCGCCATGATCTACTCGCCGCCCTACAGCAGTTCGACCCGCCGCAACCTACTCGGCAATTGCATAAAGTCCTGGCCGAACACTGCGCACCTGAAGTCTGCAGCCAACTGCTGGAGCCGGTTTTTCAGGCACTCCGGTTACGCTGGAAGGGGCAGTTTGGCAGCGAGCTGGAAACAGCCTTTTGCCATACATGGTTGCGCAGCGCTCTGGCCACCTGGCTTGCCGCCAGAAACCAGCGCACGGATGAACAGCCGCTGCTGCTGATCAGCCTTTCCGACGAGCATTGCGAAGTCGGCCTCTGGCTGTTGACCCTGATGCTGGGCGCCGAAGGCACACCCGTGAATCTGCTGGAATGGCAGGTCCCGGCCAGCGAGCTGACGTTGATGGCGGACCAGTGCAACCCACGGGCCATTATTTTCTACGGCAGTCAGGCCCTGCCTTCCCATCAGTTGCGCAGGCAACTGCCAAAGCTGCTTGAGCATCAAGCCTGTCCGGTTTTCATGGCCGGGCCTGCAGCTGCTATCCATGCTGGCGCCCTCAGTGAGCTGGGTATCGTCATACTTCCGGAGCTGCCCAGCCTGGCCTATCCGCTACTGCTCGAAGAGCTGGGGAGTCGGGCATGAGCGCTTTGCAACTCTGTTGGCTGCGCAACGACTTGCGTCTGCACGACAACTCCGCGCTCTGGCAGGCCAGCCAGAACGGTCCTGTAGTCGCAGTCTGCCTGCTGACCCCCAGCGTTTGGCAGAGCCACGATGACGCCCCGGTAAAAGTGGATTTCTGGCTGCGTAATCTGCAGTGCCTCAGCGAACAACTGAAGCAGCGCAACATCCCACTGAGATTGATATCGCTGGAAGACTGGTCCCTGGCCCCCAGCGCATTATTGAAGCTGGCCGCAGAACTGGGCGCCCAGGGAGTGTTTTTCAATGACGAATACGGCATTCACGAACAACTGCGTGACGATGCCGTGGCCGCAGCCTTTGCCGAGCAGCAGTTAGCCTGCCAGCGCTTTACCGACCTGGTACTTTTCTCGCCTGGCAGCCTGCTGACCCAAGCTGGCAGCATGTTCAAGGTCTACAGCCAGTTCCGCAAACTCGCTTACCGGCGGCTACATGAGTCCATGCCTGTCTGCTTGCCGCCTCCCGCGCAGCAAGCCGATAGCGGACTGGCGTCCGACCCGGTGCCGGGCTCTGTACAGGGCTACCAACCCGCCAGTGACTACCAGCAAAACCTCTGGCCCGCTGGCGAAGCGGCTGCAGCAAAGCGCCTGGAGCAGTTTACCCAGGACATCATGGCTGACTACGACGACAGCCGTGACCGTCCGGATCAGGATGGCACCAGCCGATTGTCCGCCTACCTGGTATGCGGCGTGCTGTCTCCACGGCAATGCCTGCACGCGGCACTAAGCGCCAACCGCGGAGAGTTCGATTCTGGCAACCCCGGCGCGGTTTCCTGGGTCAACGAGTTACTCTGGCGCGAGTTCTACAAACATATTCTGGTCTGCTACCCCCATGTGTCGCGACACCGGGCCTTCCGCCGCGAGATGGACGCAGTGCCATGGCGCGATGACGCTGAGGCGCTAGCCGCCTGGCAACAAGGCCGTACCGGCATACCCATCATCGATGCGGCTATGCGCCAATTGCTGACCAGCGGCTGGATGCACAATCGCTTACGCATGCTCAGCGCCATGTTCCTGACCAAGAACCTGCTGATCGACTGGCGCGAGGGCGAACGCTGGTTCATGCGTCATCTGATCGACGGCGACCTGGCTGCCAACAACGGTGGCTGGCAGTGGAGCGCCTCGACCGGTACCGATGCCGCGCCCTACTTTCGCATCTTCAATGCGGTTACCCAGTCACGCAAGTTTGACCCCCAGGGCGACTTTATCCGCGCCTGGATTCCCGAGTTGCGGGATCTGAGTGACCGCCAGATACACGAACCACCGGCCACTGACCTGCTGTCCACATCCCGGTATCCCGCACCTATTGTCGATCTTGGCCAGAGCCGCAGACGGGCGCTGGACACCTTCAAGCAGTTGGGAGAGAGCGCATGAATAATGACTTCCCCGCCCATTTTGCCGAAGTCTTTGCCAGTCTGGACCACAATAACCTGCACCGGCTGGACGAGATCTATCACCCGGTTATGCATTTCACTGACCCGCTGCATGACGTGCAGGGGTTGCACGCCATGCGTCATTACTGTGAACAGCTGTATGCCAACGTCAGCGCTATCAGTTTCGAGTTTCACACCTGCCAGCCCCTGAAAGAGGGCGAGGCCTTCCTGCGCTGGACCATGACCTACCAGCACCCGCGGCTCAAGAGCGGGCAACCGATCGCGGTCGAGGGTTGCAGTTATATCTGCTTCCACGGGCGACGGGTGTCCAGGCATATCGACTACTACGATGCCGGCGCCCTGCTCTACGAGCACATACCCGTGCTCGGCAGAGTCATTCACTGGCTGAAAAGGAGGCTGGCATGAGCGGGCAAAAGCGTATCTGGTTGACCGGCGCCTCCAGCGGCATTGGCCAGTCGCTGGCCGAACAGCTTGCTGCAGCAGGCCACCTGCTGGCACTGAGTGCTCGTAGTGAGGAGCCGCTGCAGGCTATCGCCCGGCGTTATCCTGGGCAGATTCTGGTGCTCCCCGCCGATCTCACTGATAGCGCTGCGGTCAGCGCGGTCGGCGAGGCCATAGCACGGGAATGGGGCGCTTTGGACTGGACAATACTCAATGCCGGCACCTGCGAGTATGTAGAGGTTGCCGCGTTCGAAGCCGATATGTTCAGGCGCGTCATGCAGACCAATGTACAGGGCACCGTGAACTGCATCGAGGCGGCCCTGCCGCTGCTGCGCAAGGGTGAGCAAGCACGTCTGGTTGGTGTTGGCAGCAGCGTGACCTTCTGTCCCCTGCCGCGCGCCGAGGCCTACGGCGCCTCCAAGGCAGCTATTCGCTACCTGTTCCAGTCACTGGAGCTGGATCTGGCGCAGTGGCAGATCGGCGTCACCCTGGTCAGCCCGGGCTTTGTCGAAACCCCTCTGACCGCCGCCAACGACTTCCCCATGCCCATGCAGGTGACCAGCGAA
>JBKBSI010000250.1:0-4543 GCA_046291745.1 Pseudomonas sp.
AGCGGGTAATGCCCGCAGCGCCAACAAAGACCACATCCTGCGGTTGCATCTCGAACTGGTCAGCCAGAATAAAGGCCGAGGGTGAGCGTGCATTGAGTTGGAATACAGTAGCGCGTTCGGTTTCCAGGTTGTCTACGCCACGGATTACATAAACTTCCTTGCCACTGGAGGTAGTGGGTTCCGGGCCGCCGACGGTGGCCAATACTTCGCTCAGGGTCATACGGCTGGTGCTGTACGGAATGGCACGCGGCGTGCGTACTTCACCCATAACAAACACTTTGCGCGAATCGTTCAGGCCCAGGTGCAACTTGTCACCGGCGCGCAGGTAGATCTGATTGATGGCGCTGGCTCGACTGGTCAGGCGGTCATAGTCCAGCACGTAACTGCTGCCGTTACGAATCAGGGTCAGGTTCGACAGGTCCGCGCGTTGGGGGTCGATCCCAGCCAAACCCACGGCCTGGGTCAGAGTCAACTGTTCAGCATTCACTGAAAGTGAGCCAGGGTTCTGGAAGGCACCGCTGACGATAATCTTCTGGCTGTTGTAACCAATTACGTTTACGTCCACCTGCGGCTGCTCGATAAAGCGTGCCAGGCGTTGGGCAATGAGCTCGCGCAGTTCTTCCAGAGTAAGGCCTGCGACTTGCACATTACCGATAAAGGGGTAAAACAGGGTGCCGTCATCACGCACTGTACGCGCGTTGGCAGAAGCGGACTGCTGGGTGCCACCAGGAATGGTCAGCTCGGGATGATCCCACACGGTGATAAACAGGGCGTCGTTCGGCCCGATCCGGTAGTTTTCCGGCTGGTAATCCAGCAGTTCCTGGGGGATGTGGCTGCGGGTACTGACTGCCCTATCCTGAGCTATCAGCTTGGGGGTAATCTCGACCATCTCGACCAGACTGTTTTCTGCGTCATCCTGGCTAATCAGACGGTTGGTATCCATATGCATGCCGGGGGAGAACATGCAGGCCTGAAGAAAAAGTGCAGAAGCGCCCAGGGCGACTAACGGAAATCGAGTCATGGTGTCGGTTCTTATCTTGATTTCTAGGTTGAAGATAACTGAATTTAGCAATAAAAAAGCCACCCAAAACGAGGTTTCAGGTGGCTTTGGATACAGCCAACGAACTTAGTTGGTAGTACCGGTAGTACCAGTAGTTCCGGAACCGCCACCGCCGCCGCCAGAGGCTGCAGCAATTGCGCCACCAGCGATAGCCAGACCGACAACGATGCCGCCCTTGCTCAGACCGCCAACGCCACCCTGAGAATTGGTAGAACCGGAGGTGCCAGGTGCAGCAGCCTGCTGATTAGTTTCTTCGGCCAGGGTCATGCCGGAAGCGAGCAGCAAACCACTGGCAACCGCAGCATATAGATATTTTTTCATAACTCGTCTCCATGAGATCGTAAATTCAATTCCGATTATACGCAGTTTAGCGTCAATGGGAACCCCTGGTTCACGTGCTGGGCCTTGGGTTCTCAATAACGGGGTACTTATAACGCAACGCATGGATCGGCATAAGGCTTTCACTAAATTAAACAAGCAAACTGCGTACCAGTTCCCTTAATAACACAAGTTCTTTTCATTAGTATGTCATCAGTAAAGTATTAGTGTGTTTTAAATGCAAGCAAAGGATTGCCCATGAATAAAGAATATCCGTATATCCAGCACCACGGCGCCGTGCAGGGCGTCACTGGCTCCTGCCACCAGCTCTGGTTGACCGCGCAGGATAGCCTGCTGATCGACTGCGGCCTGTTCCAGGGTGGCGAGGGTTCCGGCGCGGGCGCCGGGGCCAATAATCTGGCCATTGAGTTTGATCTGCAATCGGTACGGGCATTGATCGCCACCCATGTCCATATCGACCATATAGGTCGCCTGCCCTGGTTGTTGGCTGCTGGATACACCGGCAAGGTACATTGCACTGAGCCTTCTGCGCTATTGATGCCTACAGTGTTGGAAGATGCCTTTCTGGTTGGAGTTAAACGTGATAACCAATTGGCCGAGCGTTTTATCCAACTGGTAGCACCACGCTTGGTTGGGCACCCCTATAAGCAATGGGTAAGCCTGTTGGAGCGGGAAGATCTGGTATGCCGTATACGCTTCCAGCGGGCCGGGCATATTCTCGGTTCCGCCTATGTGGAGGTGGATGTGGTTTATCCCCTGCAAAAGCGTAGTCGGCGTATCGTCTTTTCCGGCGATCTGGGTGCGCCCCATGCGCCTATGTTGCCCGCGCCGCAGCCGCCCCGTCGGGCCGATGTGGTGGTGCTGGAAAGTACCTACGGCGACCGTAATCATGAGAACCGCCTTACGCGTAAGGCACGCTTCAAGGCTGTGCTCGAGTCCGCCCTGGCGGATGGTGGCACGGTGATTGTACCGGCCTTCAGTATTGGCCGTACCCAGGAGCTGCTTTACGAGCTGGAGGCAATTCTGCACAACGCCCGCAACCAATCCACGCGCGGTGGATCTGAACAGATAGGCTGGGCCGAGCTGCCGGTGATCCTCGACTCGCCCCTGGCCAGTCGCTTTACCCATTTGTATCGTCAGCTAAAGCCCTGGTGGGCGGCCGAGGCGCTCAAGCGTGTAACGCAAGGGCGCAGCCCCTTGGGGTTTGAGCAATTATTGACAGTTGATACCCATGCCCAGCATCAGGCCATGGTCAATCGCTTGGCGCACAGCCGCCAACCGGCAGTGGTTATCACGGGCAGTGGCATGTGTAATGCCGGGCGGGTGGTCAATTACCTCAAGGCCATGCTTGGCGATCCCCGCCACAATGTGCTCTTTGTTGGCTATCAGGCGCGGGGTACCCCAGGGTCGTTCATCCAGCAGCATGGCCGCAGGAGGGGTGGCCAACCGGGTGAGGTAGAGCTGGATGGCGAGCGTTATGCCATACGCGCCGGAGTGCACACCTTGGGCGGCTATTCGGCACATGCCGATCAACAGGGTCTGGTGCGCTTTATTACCGGTATGCGCCAGTGGCCACAGGAGGTACGGCTGGTGCATGGTGATCCGCAGGCCAAGTTGATGCTGGCAAGCCTTTTGCTTGAGAAATCCCAGCAAAAGGGCAAGGCCTTGCAGGTGGAGATACCCTGAAGTTGAGCGTCGATAGGTCGCGGTCGCACCATAAGTGTATCAAGTTGGGTCAGGTCGCTGGCTTTGCAGATGACATTTTTAGTGCGTTATCGAACTGTCAAGACTTGTAAGTGTCACATTGGGGTCGCTAGAATCACTGCTGGTTTGGCGACTATGACCGGGAGGGTCGCAGTACGTCTGCCCTGAACCAACTGACCATTTGATGCCGTGTGTATTTGACGGCAAGCAGGATTGGATGCCAGCACAGAACCGTTCCACCACACATTGGTACCTCATTCAGTGCAAGGCCCGCCAGGATGAGCGCGCCGAGCTGAATTTGCGTAACCAGCAATTTACCTGCTACCGCCCCGTTCACCAGGTCGAGCGCCTGCGTCATGGTCGTCGCGTGATCCTGCAGGAATCCCTTTTCCCCGGTTACCTTTTTATCCGCCTGGATAGCCTGTCGGACAACTGGTATGCCATCCGTTCCACCCGTGGGGTGCAGAGGCTGGTCGGCTTCGGTCACGAGCCCACCGCCGTGGAACCAGATATCATTTACAGCATCAAAACCCGCAGCGAGCAGCAGAGCCCCGCGCCCGTGCTGCAAGCAGGGGATCCCGTGCGGATCCTGTGTGGCCCGTTCCGCGAGCTGGAGGCCATCTTTATGCGGGTCGACGGCACGGAACGTGCTGTATTACTGCTAAACCTGCTGCAGCGCCAACAACAGCTGAAGATGTCGCTCAGTTATATCGAGCCCATTGCTGGATCCCTGGCTCGCCAGGCCCGTACCGGCTGAGTGTTGTTGCAATTCAATTCACCCGAATCGATCAGGAAAATACCGTGTCAGTCAGAAAAGCCGTTCTGCCCGTTGCCGGTCTCGGCACCCGCTTTCTTCCGGCCAGCAAGGCCATCCCCAAGGAAATGATCACCGTGGTAGATAAGCCGGTGATCCAGTACGTGGTCGACGAAGCCGTCGCCGCAGGGATCAAGGAGATAGTCCTGGTCAACCACTCGGCCAAGCGCGCGATTGAAGACCACTTTGACGTGCATTACGAACTGGAAAATGAGCTGGAAAAGCGCGGCAAAGAGGAATTGCTCAAGGTCCTGCGCAGCATATTGCCTCGTGATGTACGCGTAATCAGCGTGCGCCAGGGTAGCCCCCTTGGTCTGGGTCATGCTGTGCTCTGCGCCCGCGAAGTGGTAGGTGATGCGCCTTTTGCGGTCATGCTGCCCGACGTATTGGTGGATGGTCATGCCCAGAAGCAGGGCACGCTGCCCGATCTGGCCGCTATGACGCACCAATTTGAAGCAACCGGCCGCGCACAGATCATGGTTGAGCAAGTACCCATGGAGCTGGTTTCCCAGTACGGCGTAGTCGCCCTGGATGGCCAGGCCCCGGAAGCGGGCAAAAGCAGCGTCATGACCGGCGTGGTAGAAAAGCCAGCACGCGCTGATGCGCCATCTGACCTGGCGGTAGTC
>JBKBSI010000251.1:0-4538 GCA_046291745.1 Pseudomonas sp.
AGCGGGTGGAGCAGTTCGAGCGCCGCACACTGCAAGGTGAGGTACAGCCGCGGGAAGGCTTGAGCCCCTATCTGCGTTGGCGCAGCTGGCCCCTGGGCCTGATAGTGCTAGTCAGTCTGACGACCTGTGCCCTGCTCCGGCGGCGGCGCAATACGTAGCGGCAGGCTGAGTGGCAGCTCTTCGATAATGCGCCAGAGCAGGCGCTGATCATCCGGACTCAGGCCGTTAAGTTCCAGCATAGCTTGGGCCAGCGGTTCACCAGACAGCCACTCGCGCGTGCGGGCCATATCCATGGCCTGGTCCAGATGGCGCAGCAATCGTCCATAGGACGAGTCCCGGACCTGGTCGCAGAGCGGTACAGGTGCCATACCTTTCATCTATATACCTCCCCCTTTTGATGCACCAGAGAATCGCAGATACCCCCTGATCTTCCCTTGAGCATAGTCGCCGCTGCTGGGCGCGCAGCAGCCCGGCGACGAATGGCATGGACTACCTGCGCGCTGCCCGGTGGTGTATCCTGCGCTATTGACTTGCCCGAACCGGTTTTTTTACGCGCCCCAACAGCCGAGCCTTGCCGCCCTGTTGCGACGAATCCAGGTTTTGCGCAATTTCCCGTTATTAAAACGAGTGCAGACACCCCATACCATGCAAGAACAGTATTCTCCCCGCGACATCGAAACCGCCGCCCAGAGCGCCTGGGACAGTAGCAACGCCTTCCAGGTGACGGAAACCCCTGACCGCGAGACTTTCTACTGCCTGTCCATGTTCCCCTACCCCAGCGGCAAGCTGCATATGGGCCACGTGCGCAACTACACCATTGGTGACGTGATTGCCCGCTACCAGCGCATGCAGGGCAAGAACGTACTGCAGCCCATGGGTTGGGATGCCTTCGGCATGCCGGCGGAAAATGCCGCCATGAACAACAAGGTGGCGCCAGCCAAGTGGACGTACGACAACATCGACTACATGCGCACCCAGCTCAAGAGCCTGGGGCTGGCCATGGATTGGTCACGCGAGTTCGCTACCTGTACGCCCGAGTATTACCGCTGGGAACAGTGGCTATTCACCAAACTGTTTGAAAAGGGTGTGATCTACCGCAAGAACGGTACAGTAAACTGGGACCCGATTGACCAGACGGTACTGGCTAATGAGCAGGTCATTGACGGCAAGGGCTGGCGCTCGGGTGCGGAGATCGAGAAGCGCGAAATCCCCATGTACTACTTCCGTATTACCGATTACGCGGAAGAGCTGCTGAGTTCGCTGGATGAACTGGACGGCTGGCCGGAACAGGTCAAGACCATGCAGCGCAACTGGATCGGCAAGTCGGTCGGCATGGAGATCCACTTCCCTTACGACCAGTCCAGCATCGGCGAAAGCGGCAAGCTCAAGGTCTTTACTACCCGCCCCGACACCCTGATGGGCGTCACCTATATGGCGGTGGCCGCCGAACACCCGTTGGCGACTATTGCTGCCCGCGACAATGCTGGGCTGCAAGCCTTTATCGACGAGTGCAAGCGCGGTGGCGTGGCCGAGGCCGATATCGCCACCCAGGAAAAGAAAGGCATGCCCACCGGGCTGTTTGTTCTGCACCCGATAACCGGCGAGCAACTGCCAGTATGGGTCGCCAACTACGTACTGATGACCTACGGCGAGGGCGCGGTGATGGCCGTACCCGCCCACGATGAGCGCGACTTTCACTTCGCTCACGCTTACGAACTGCCGATCAAGCCGGTGGTCGCAACCTCTGCCGGACGTGAAACACCTGCTCCCTGGCAGGATGCCTATGGCGAAAAGGGCGCGCTGATCAACTCCGGCGAGTTTGATGGCCTGGACTTTTCCAGTGCGCTCACGGCCATCGGTGATGTGCTTGAGCAGAAGGACCTTGGCACTCCGCGCACCCAGTTCCGCCTGCGCGACTGGGGCATCAGCCGTCAGCGCTATTGGGGTTGCCCGATCCCGATCATCCATTGCGACGGCTGTGGCGACGTGCCGGTACCCGAAGATCAGTTGCCAGTCGTGCTGCCTGAGGATGTAGTGCCCGATGGTGCTGGCAGCCCGCTGGCCAGAATGCCCGAGTTCTACGAGTGCGCCTGCCCCACCTGCGGCGCACCGGCCAAGCGTGAAACCGACACCATGGATACCTTTGTCGAGAGCTCCTGGTATTTCGCCCGTTACGCCTCGCCGCATTACCAGCAGGGCATGGTTGATCCGAAAGCGGCCAATCACTGGCTGCCGGTCGATCAGTACATTGGCGGCATCGAACATGCGATTTTGCACCTGCTCTATGCGCGCTTCTTCCATAAGCTGATGCGTGATCAGGGCCTGGTGGACTCGAATGAGCCCTTCAAGAATTTGCTGACCCAGGGCATGGTAATTGCCGAGACTTATTTCCGTCTGGAAGAAAACGGCAGCAAGACCTGGTTCAACCCCGCCGATGTCGAGGTCAAGCGCGACGGCAAGGGCAAGATCATTGCCGCGCACCTGGCCAGCGATGGCTTGCCGGTGGAAATCGGCGGCATCGAGAAGATGTCCAAGTCGAAGAACAACGGCGTTGATCCGCAATCGATGATCGACCAGTACGGCGCCGATACCTGCCGCCTGTTCATGATGTTTGCCTCGCCACCAGACATGAGCCTGGAATGGTCCGACACCGGCGTCGAGGGTGCCCATCGCTTCCTGCGTCGGGTATGGCGTCTGGCCCAGCAGCATTGCACCAGCGGCAGCACCGCGGCCCTGAATCTCAGCGCACTGAACGATGAGCAGAAAGGCATTCGCCGGGCTATTCACCTGGCCATTCGTCAAGCCAGCCAGGATATCGGTCAGCACCACAAATTCAATACCGCCATTGCGGCGGTCATGACCCTGATGAACGTGCTGGAAAAAGCGCCTCAGGCGAGCGACGCAGATCGCGCACTGCTGCAGGAGGGCCTGGAAACCGTCGCCCTGCTGCTGGCGCCCATTACCCCGCACATCAGCCATGCCCTGTGGCAAGCGCTTGGACACCAGGACCTGGTGATCGACGCTGGCTGGCCAGCGCTGGATGAATCCGCACTGGTGCAAGATACGCTGCAGCTGGTGATTCAGGTCAACGGCAAGCTGCGTGGTCACATAGATGTGGCCGCCGCAGCCAGTCGCGAAGACGTTGAAGCAGCGGCACGCGCCAACGAGAACGTGCAACGCTTTACTGAAGGCTTGAGCATTCGCAAGGTCATTGTGGTGCCGGGTAAACTGGTCAATATTGTCGCCAATTGAAATGCAACGGAGAGCCAAGATGTTTCTGAATCGTCCTCAACAGCTTGTAGGCTGTGTGGTACTGGGGCTGAGCCTGCTGCTCAGTGGTTGTGGTTTCCAGTTGCGCGGCACCGGCGTCGACAATATCAAACTGGATGAGATTCGCGTCAGTAGCAACAACCCCTTCGGCGCGACCCACCGCCAGTTGGTTGAAGCCCTGGAGGTCGATGGCGTGCGCATCTCCGACAGCGCCGCTTTCACCCTGCAGCTAATCGAGGAAGGTCAGGAGCGCCGGGCTGTTACCTACACCGCCCGCTCCACCCCAGCCGAGTACGAACTGAGCAGCCTGTTGCGTTTTCAGATCAGCGACGCCCAGGGCCGCGCCCTGGTTGGCCCGGAAACCCTCACCACCCAGCGTATCTTCGTCAACGATAAGGACAACATCATTGGTACCGGTGAAGAGGAATCCTGGCTGCGCCGGGAAATGCAGCGGGATCTGACCCGGCAATTGCTGTTCCGTCTTTCCAGCATGAGTGAAGGTCAGTTACAGGCCCGCGAGCGCACGCTGAACCAGGCGCCCTGACACAGCATGAAAGTCAACGCCGCGCAGCTATCACGGCAGCTCAAGGACGGACTGGCGCCAGTCTACGCCGTAAGCGGCGATGACCCACTGTTGACCGGTGAAGTGGCCGATCAGATCCGCTCTGCCTGCCGTCAGGCTGGCAGCGAGGAGCGACTGGTATTCCATGTCGACCGCAGCTTCGACTGGGGCCAACTGCATGAGGCCAGCCATAGCCTTTCGCTCTTTGCGCAGAAGCGTCTGGTGGAGCTGCGCATCCCCTCCGGTACTCCCGGCGATGAAGGCGGCAAGGCGATTCTGGCCTGGCTCGAAACACCACCCGAAGATACGACGTTGCTGATCAGCCTGCCAAAGCTGGACGGCAAGGCCCAACGCACCAAGTGGGCCAAGGGACTGATCGAGCATTCACAGTCGCGCTTTATGCAGATCTGGCCTTTGGAAGCACAGCAACTGCCAGGCTGGATGCGCGATCGGCTGGCCAGCGTCGGCATCAATGCCAGCCCGGAAGCACTGGAGCTGCTGAGCGTCCGGGTCGAAGGCAACCTGCTTGCCGCAACCCAGGAGATTGAAAAACTCAAACTGTATTGCGCTAACGGCCAACTGGATCTGCAAACCGTACAGCAGGTGGTCGCCGATAGCGCCCGCTTCGACGTTTTCAGTCTGTCCGACGCCCTGCTGCAGGGCCAGGCCGAGCAAGCCCTACGCATACTGCAGGGACTGAGGGGCG
>JBKBSI010000252.1:0-4527 GCA_046291745.1 Pseudomonas sp.
TCTGGTCAGCGACGTGATGGCAGCCCCCATCGGCGAAATCATCGCCGCCGTCGGGCAAGGCGTGGCCCAAGCCCAGGAGGCTCTGGATCAAGGGTCGCTGGCCAAGGTCCTGGCGATCTACAGCGAAGGGGGGGACGCCGAGCTGCGCCTGCTGCAGGAGATTGGTTACCAACCGACCTTCTATGCCCTGCCGGAAACCACCGGTGAAATTCAGGTGGCGCTGAGCATCAGTGGCGACACTCGTACCCAGGCGCCCGCGCCCACACCTGCGCCGACGACCCTAAAGACCGCGCAGTTGAATATCAGCGCCTTGAACAGCTCGCGGCTAGTACATTCCCAGCTACCCGCCGCGAGGCTTTATGCGGCGCCAGTCAACGCAGATCTGACCAATCGTTACGGCTTTCAGTCCAGCGCTGCGGCCAAGGTTACGTTCAAGATTGTGCCGGTGCCCGCACCCGCACGCGCCAGCGAGATTCGCGTGGTACCGGCATTGGTAGGCAAAACCTGGGAGGAGGCGCTGCAGCTTGCGCAGTTACTGGATCAGGAATTGTTGCCCGTGGACAAGCAGGGCAACGCTGTGGAGGCACCGGCGGCGAAGAAAAAGATCACTCTGCAGGAGCCGGAAGCCGGCAGCATCGTGATGGTCGGTGACAGTATTCAGGTTACTTTGGCTTGAGGGCAGGCCGGGGCAGGATCTGGTCCATGCCCCGGCTTGCACCTTAATAGCTAGCCAGGAAAGTATCTTAGAGCGTGCCGCGCAGTGCGTTGAGGAACAACTGCTGATACTGCTCGGCGTCAAACTGCAGGGCATTGGTCTTGGCTGCTACATCCTTGGCAGACATCTTGCCGACTGTCTCCGCCTGGCTGTCATCAATGCCGATCTCAGCCAGGGTGTGGGGAATTCCCAGCTCTTCACGCAGCGCCAGAACCCATTCCAGAACGCCTTCAAAACCAGCCTTGGGCAGATCCAGATAGCGCGCCAGGCGCTGCATTTCCGGCTCGATCGCCGCACGGTTGGCGACCATCACATAGGGCATGACAATAGCGTTCAGCAGACCGTGATGGCTGTCGTACAAGGCACCAAGGCTATGCGAAATGGCGTGGATGCCACCTAGCCCGCGTTGAAAGGCGGCCGCACCCATGCTTGAGGCAACCAGCATCTGCAGCCGAGCTTCCACATCCTGACCATTAGCAGTGGCACGCGGCAGGTATTCCTTGACCAGACGCATGCCTTCCAGCGCCACGCCTTCAGCCATGGGATGGTACAGCGGGGTGCAATAGGCTTCGAGGTTGTGCGCCAGGGCGTCCATGCCGGTAGCTGCGGTGAGCTTGGCTGGCAGGCCCAGGGTCAGTTCGGGATCAAGGATAACGATACCGGGGACCATCTTGAGGTGGAAAATCGGCCGCTTGACGTGCTTTTCATCGTCGGTGATCACTACTGCCTGGCCAATTTCCGACCCAGTTCCGGCAGTAGTAGGTACGGCAACCACAGGCAGCATCTTGCTCGCGTCCACGGTAGCCGGACCGGCTTCCCATAGACTGCATTCCTGGTAAGCAATCAACGCCACAGCCTTGGCTGCGTCGATAGCCGATCCGCCGCCGAAGGCAATCACGCCGTCATGCTGACCAGCCTTGAGCGCGGCGACACCGTCAGCCACGTTACCGCCGGTCGGATTGCCTTTGATGGCACTGAAAAGGCCCACCTGCAAACCCGCATCGCGGCAGTTCTGCAGCGCCTCTTCGACCATGGGCATGGCTGCCAGTCCAGGGTCTGTGACCAATAGCGGGGCTTTCATGCCCAGCTGTTTACAGGACTTGCCCAGCTCGCGAATGCGCCCAGCACCCACGCGCATGGCGGTGGGGTAATGCCAGTTCATGCTGAAGGACTTGATTTCCATGGTGTCTCCGATCGTTTTTTAAGGAAAAAGGCTAAAGCGCATATCGCCTTCCTGGCCAGCAGGGATACAGTTCGCTTTTGTGTCCCGAAACATACCCAAACATAGTCGCTGAGTCCATGCCCCATCTGCGACAAAAGGTCACTTGATTAATGTCTTGAGAAGCTTCAACTTAACTAACAAGTGCTACCAGTCCGATGTCACACATAAGCAGGCCCACCTGCACAGCGTTACAGCCTTTGTCCAAGCCTTTGAGGAATAACCATGAAACGCATTTTACTGCCATTGATTGCCGCCGGCGCTCTACTCGGCTCCCACGTTGCCGTAGCTGACGGTGAGGCCCTGTTCAAAAGCAAGCCCTGCGCCGCCTGCCATGCCATAGACAAGAAGCTGGTTGGCCCTTCCATGCAGGAAGTGGCCGCCAAGTATGATGGCCAGGAAGGCGCCGTGGAACTGGTTGCCGGACACATCAAGAACGGTGTATCCGGTATCTGGGGTCCGATCCCCATGCCGGCCAACCAGGTAACTGAAGAAGAAGCCACTCTGTTGGCCGAATGGGCGCTGAGCCAGAAATAAGGCTGAAAAGCTCTGCCCAATAACAGAAAAGCCCGTCGAGACGGGCTTTTCTGTATGCGCTGGACAAAGAATGCAGCCAGCCCTTAGTCCTTCTTCACTTCTTCTTCCATACGCTTGAGCCCGATATGCCGTACGTCGGTACCCTTGACCAGGTAGATAACCTGCTCAGCCACATTACGCGCATGGTCGCCAACCCGCTCCAGTGAGCGCAGCACCCAGAGGATGCTCAGCACACGGCTGATAGAGCGTGGATCTTCCATCATGTAAGTGACCATTTCCCGCGTGGCGCTCTTGTACTCCTGATCCACCACCTTGTCTTCGCGCGCCACGGCAAGAGCCTGGTCGCTATCGAAGCGGGCGAAGGCGTCCAGCGAGTCCTGCACCATCTTGCGTACATGATGGCCAATATGGCGGCATTCGACGTAACCACGCGGCGACTGCCCCTCATCAGCTAATTGCAGGGCACGTTTGGCAATTTTCGAGGCCTCGTCACCGATGCGCTCCAGATCGACAATGATTTTGGTAATGCACATCACCAGCCGCAGATCGCTGGCCGCCGGCTGACGGCGGGCCAGAATGCGCATGCATTCTTCGTCGATCTGCCGTTCCATCTGGTTGATCAGGTTGTCGTTGACACGTACCTGCTCAGCCAACTTCTCATCACCTTCGATCAGCGCAGTAATAGCATCGTTGACCTGCTTCTCGACCAAGCCACCCATTTCCAGCATCTGGGTACGCACATCCTCCAGTTCTTCATTGAACTGTTTGGAAATATGCTGGCTAAAGGCTTCTTTATCTTCTGTCATGGTGCATGTCTCCCCGCTGATTAGCCGTAGCGGCCAGTGATGTAGTCTTCGGTCTGTTTCTTGGCCGGGTTGGTAAACAGGGTATTGGTATCGCCAAACTCCACCATATCGCCCATGTACATGAAGGCAGTGTAGTCGGAGACGCGCGCCGCCTGCTGCATGTTGTGGGTAACGATGATAATGGTGTAATCCTTCTTCAGCTCGTTGATCAATTCCTCGATCTTCAGCGTGGAGATCGGATCCAGGGCCGAAGCCGGCTCATCCAGCAGAATCACCTCCGGCTCAATGGCAATGGCGCGTGCAATAACCAGACGCTGCTGCTGACCACCGGACATGCCGAAGGCATTGTCGTTGAGACGGTCCTTGACCTCATCCCAGAGTGCCGCCGCGCGCAGTGAGCGCTCAACCACCTCATCGAGATCACGCTTGGAGCTGACACCCTGCAGGCGTAGACCGTAGGCGACATTCTCGTAGATCGATTTGGGGAAGGGGTTGGGCTTCTGGAACACCATGCCGATACTGCGACGCAATTCGGCTACATCCACATCGCGGTCATAGATGTTCTTGCCATCCATGACGATCTCGCCAGTAATGCGGCAGATATCCACCAGATCGTTCATACGGTTGAAGCAACGCAGCAGGGTCGACTTACCGCAACCTGACGGCCCGATAAAGGCCGTAACCTTGCGATCGGGAATGGTCAGATTGATACCGTTCAATGCTCTGTCGCTGCCGTAATGAAGCTCCAGGTTATTGACCTGGATCTTTGGCTTTTCATCGGCCATGGACAGTGGCGCACCTTTACGATCGGTCAGAGCTTTATTGGCCGATATGTCAATTTTTGCTGAATCTGTTGTTGCCTGTGTATTCATGTTTTGAGACTCGTTGGTCATGTCGTTCTACCTGTTTTGAGTGCAATCAGTCAGAAGCGCTGCGATAGCGCTCGCGCAGGTGGTTACGGATAGAAATGGCTGTGAGGTTCAACGCGACAATCAACAGCACCAGCACCAGCGAAGTAGCATAGACCAGTGGCCGTGCTGCCTCCACGTTCGGACTCTGGAAGCCCACATCATAAATATGGAAACCCAGGTGCATGATCTTGCGCTCCAGGTGGATAAAGGGCGCAATACTATCGATAGGCAGTGTCGGCGCCAGCTTGACCACACCGACCAGCATCAGCGGCGCCACTTCACCAGCAGCACGAGCAATCGCCAGAATCAGGCCAGTCATCATAGCCGGTGTTGCCAGGG
>JBKBSI010000253.1:0-4472 GCA_046291745.1 Pseudomonas sp.
CCGTCATCCGCGCGAACGCGGGGGATGACGGGAGTTAGCCGTGAGTGCCTTGGCAACTACCGCTAAGCGGCCAGAAATGGCAACCGGAGAAACAACGTGGATAGCGTAGATCTAGCAGTGCTCAGACGCACCGACGACTGGCTTGGCCGCGGCCATGGCGTAACCCTGTTTACCGTGGTGCAAACCTGGGGCAGCGCTCCGCGTCCAGTTGGGTCGTTGTTGGCCCTGCGCGACGACGGCCGCATCGAGGGCTCGGTGTCTGGCGGCTGTATTGAGGATGATCTGCTTGCGCGCCAGGCCAAGCGCTCGGCGCACCCTCGCCAATGCGAACTGGTTACCTATGGTATAACCCGTGAGGAGTCAGCCCGCTTTGGCCTACCTTGTGGCGGTACCTTGCGCCTGGTAGCAGAACCGCTAACCTCTGCAGGCTGGATCAAACCGCTGCTGGCAAGTTGCGACCAGCACCAGCGCATACGCCGTGATCTCAATCTGGCCAGCGGCAAAGTTACCCTGCACAAGGTCGATCGCGATGAGACCTTTCGGTTTGATGGCAACACCCTGAGCGCGCCCTTCGGCCCCGGCTGGCGCATTCTGATGATTGGCGCAGGCCAACTGTCACGCTATGCCGCCGACCTGGCCATCGGCCTGGGGTTCGAGGTACTGATCTGCGATCCCCGTGAGGCTTACAATCAGGATTGGCCGGTCAAGGATGTGCGCTTTGTCGAAGGTATGCCGGATGACGCGGTACTGGCCATCGAGCCTGATGCCCATACCGCCATCGTCGCGCTAACCCACGACCCGCGCCTGGATGACATGGCTCTGCTTACAGCGCTGGAATCCCCGGCCTTTTACGTTGGCGCTCTGGGGTCACGCGGCAACAGCGCCAAACGCAGAGAGCGGCTGATGTACCTGGGCATTTCCAGCATGGCCGTCGCGCGTTTGCATGGCCCCATCGGGCTGACCATCGGTAGCCGAACACCCGCAGAAATTGCCCTGTCGATGATGGCTGAAGTGGTAGCGATCAAGAATGCAATTCTAGCCGGAGAACGGGAAGATCTGCTTCAGAGTCCGGCCATGGAACAGAGCGCGTGACCGACATACCGCTACCCGGCTGCACCCTGATCCTCGCGGCTGGCCTGGGCTCGCGGTATCGCCAACATAGCAGGAACAGCAGCCCGGAAGACCACCAAAAGGACAAATTGCTGGCCCCCTACCGCGCTGATGATCCCACCTCAACGCCCGTGCTGTTGGCAACCCTGCGCACCTGCGCCAGGCTCACCGAACGCTGTGTGCTGGTACTGGCCGATGATAACCAGCAGCGCGTGCAACTCGCCCAGCAGCACGCTCCCGCGCTCGGCATCGACATCCTTGTTGTCTCCACACGCGGGCTAGGCCATAGCCTGGCCCAGGCCGTTCAGTACGCGCCCTCCGCTACCGGTTGGCTGGTAGCACTGGCAGATATGCCTTATGTAACCCGCGCCAGTTGCGAGCGCCTCGCACAGGCGCTGGCTCCAGCCGTACTGGCGGTGCCCACTTATCAAGGCCGACGCGGGCACCCACGGGTAATCGGCAGTCGCTATGTTGATGACCTGCTGGCACTGGACGGCGAGCAGGGCGCGCAGCAGCTGTTTGGCCTGCCCAAGGTACAAGAGATATCTGTAGAGGACCCCGGCGTACTGATCGATATAGACATCCCCAGTGACCGTCTGCAGAGCTGACCTACATACCGCCAGCCCAGCAATACCCTGAACGTTTTGCCTGGCACTTAGTCGTATTTTCTAGACGCAAACACTGCGCAATCCCGGTGCACCGCCTGTTGGCGCCACCCCAAACCGTGAGGCGCACATGAGCTCGACACTCGACTCCCAGGAAATGACCCCTGTCGCTACCTGCCCGATGACGCTGGAACTCAACAGCGAATCTCGCCAGTTGGACGTTTACCCCTGGACCACGCTGCTGGATCTGTTGCGTGAGCAGCTCGGGCTGACCGGCACCAAAAAAGGCTGCGATCACGGCCAGTGCGGCGCCTGTACAGTGCTGCTCAACGGCAAGCGTATCAACGCCTGCCTGACGCTGGCCGTGATGCACGACGGCGCTACTCTGACCACCGTAGAAGGTCTCGCCCAAGGCGATGAGTTGCACCCCATGCAGGCCGCGTTTATAAAACATGACGCCTTTCAGTGTGGTTATTGCACCCCCGGGCAGCTGTGCTCCGCCGTCGGCATGGTCGGCGAAGGCCGCGCCGAGTCGACAGATGAGCTGCGGGAGCAGATGAGCGGTAACCTGTGCCGTTGCGGCGCCTATCCAAACATCCTTTCCGCAATCCAAGAGGCCATGCCCGCCACGCGGGAGCAACTCGACGGCCGCGGCAAGGTGAGCTCATGAATCCTTTCTCCTATGCCCGCCCTACTGACATTGATGAAGCCATTGGCCTGTTCAAGCAGAACAGCCGTTACATAGCAGGCGGCACCAATTTGCTCGACCTGATGAAAGAGAACGTCACCCAACCCAGCGAACTGATCGATATCACCCGGCTGCCGCTGTATGATATCGAAGAGACTGCTGCAGGCGGCCTGCGCATCGGTGCACTGGTCAGCAATGCCGATCTGGCCTGGGACTCACGCATTGAGCAGCGCTATCCGCTGTTATCCAAAGCCATACTGGCCGGTGCCTCCCCGCAACTACGTAATATGGCGACCACCGGCGGCAACCTGCTGCAACGCACGCGTTGTTATTACTTTTATGACGCTGGCACACCATGCAACAAGCGCGAGCCCGGCAGTGGCTGCCCGGCACGTGATGGGTTGAATCGGATCCACGCAATACTCGGGCACAGTGCCCAGTGCATCGCCGTACACCCGTCCGACATGTGCGTAGCGCTTGCTGCCCTGGAAGCCACCGTGATCGTCAAAAGCACCGCTGGCGAGCGGCGCATACCCTTTGCTGAATTCCATCGCCTGCCCGGCAGCGCCCCTGAGCGGGATAACACCCTGGCCGATGGCGAGCTGGTGCTAGCCATCGAGTTGCCCGCAGAAGACTTCTCCACCCATAGCGCCTATCTGAAGATCCGCGACCGCGCATCCTACGCCTTTGCTCTGGTCTCGGTCGCTGCCGCGCTGGAAATGGACGGCAAAGTCATCCGCAGGGCGCGCGTTGCCCTGGGCGGAGTGGCGCACAAGCCATGGCGCAGTGCCGACGCAGAAGCGCTGTTGGTCGGCAAAACCGCCGACAAGACCGCTTTTGCCGAGCTGGCCGACGCCTTGCTGGCTGGTGCCAGCGGCTTTGCAGACAACCAGTTCAAGATCGCCATGGCCCACCGCGCCATCATCCGCGCACTAACCGAAGCCGCAGATGCCGCCGTTGAAGGAGCCACCCCATGAACTCTGTCACCTCGCCAATGGGCAAGCCGCTAGACCGCGTCGACGGCCCGCTCAAGGTTCAGGGCAAAGCCCAGTACGCCGCTGAGTTTCCTTTGCCAGGCCTGCTCTACGGCAGCGTGGTCAACAGCACCATCGCCTGCGGCCGTATTGCGCATATTCACATCCGCGCCGCCCAGGAGATACCCGGTGTGGCGCTGATCCTGACTCATGAGAACCGCCCATCGGTTGCTGGCTACGACGAACCCTATGAAGACGACGATGCCGCCGACGGTTCGCCCTTCAGGCCGCTGTTCAATGACCGCATTCTCTACAGCGGCCAGCCGATAGCGCTCGTGGTAGCCGATTCACTAGAGCTGGCACGGCATGCCGCCAGCCTGGTCCGCGTTGAATACGAGCAGGATGAACACGCGACCGACCTGATGGCGAACCTGGAGCATAAGCACCAGGCCCCGGCCGATCTGCCCAAGCCACGCGGTGACGCAGAGCTGGCTATTGATGCAGCGGCGTTCAAGGTGGATGTCAAATACACCACGCCGGTTGAGCATCACAACCCGATGGAGCCCCACGCCTCCACTGTGGAATACCTGCCCGACGGCAACCTGACCATTTATGACAAGACCCAGGGCGTGCAAAACTGCATGCGCTACCTGGAAGATGTGTTCGACATGAAGGGCCAGATCCAGATCCTCTCGCCCTACGTCGGCGGCGCCTTTGGTTCCGGCCTGCGTCCGCAATATCAACTGCCGCTGGCGGTCATGGCCGCACTCAAGCTTAAGCGCTCGGTACGCATCACCCTCACACGCCAGCAGATGTTCACCTTCGGCTATCGCCCGCGCAGCATACAGCGCCTGGCTATCGGCGCTGCCAACGATGGGCAGTTGCAAGGCATTCTGCACCAGGCTATCGCCCAGACCTCACGCTTTGAGGACTTTACCGAGCAGGAAGTCGAATGGAGCGGCATGCTCTACAAGTGCCCCGCCGTGAAACTGGATTATCAGTTGGTGCCGCTGGACGTTTACACTCCGCTGGACATGCGCGCGCCTGGCGCGACCATCGGTGTCTACGCGCTGGAATGCGCGATGGATGAACTGG
>JBKBSI010000254.1:0-4388 GCA_046291745.1 Pseudomonas sp.
AAAGGCAAATCTCAGAATTCTCGTTGCCCTCCTGCCATTTCGCCTCTGCCTCTAGCGCCACTCTAGACTTCGCTTCTGCAGCCTTTGTTGCTGACATTACCGCCGTATATGGCATATCTTCCTTGCCTCCGAACGCTTGGGCCACTCCGTGGCCAGCAGTTCGGCTCCAGCCATATAAAGCTGTTTTCTCAATCTCCTTACGGGAGCGCGCAAGTAGCTTTTCCCCTGCATTATTGGAAAGAGCTTGCTCTATGCTCCATATGCCTGGCTTAGTTTCGCAGAAAACAACCCACGGATTGCTCGTTGATTTGCATTCGATGACGGAAAATGTCTCAAGCTCCGCAATTGCTACATAACTCTTTGGCTCAACAAAATCATATAGCCTAGCTACTACATCAATTTCACGAAGTTTCCCGGAATCGTGATCCTCGTAGTATTGTGATTGAGTTACACCAAAACCTCGTATCGCAAGATTTCGGGATACACGCATTTCAAGTGGGTAACCGTTCTTCTCCAGCCAGCCTTTAATTTTCTGTTCCATAGATTGAGAGTCGTTCATTACACACCTAGCCTAACACCCCGCGATCACGCGGGGCACACCTGTGGGAGAGTTTTAGTTGGCGGCGCCGATGCGATCGAGAACCTGCCCTTCAAAGGCCTCCAGGCCCGGGGGCACTGGCGGATACCATTTGATGTTGTCCAGTGCCTCGGTATCAAAACTGCTCTCGAAACTGACCTTGAGCTTTTCGTCGACAAAGGCTTCAGCGCCTTTGGAGGCAGTGAAGTTACCTGCAGACTGGGTAATGCGTGCCGCTATTTCCGGCTGCATGACAAAGTTGATCCACTGATAGGCGGCATCGTCATTGCGTCCGCGGCGCGGCAGCACGAAGGTATCAATCCAGCCCAGCGCGCCGCTGTCCGGGGCAACAAAACGAATCGCAGGGTTTTCCGCCTGCAACTTCCAGCCACCCGCATCCCAACCCTTGGCCGCTACCACTTCGCCCGAGGCCACCAGGTTGATCAGCTCATCGCCGCCACTCCAGTAGGTCTTGACGTTGGGCTTGCACTCGATCAGCTTGCGCTGCACCCGGGTCATGATGCCCTCGTAGGCAGCCTGGTCGTTGTAGGCCGCAAAAGGATCCTCACCCATGGAGAATGCCATGCCGATAAGAATCGGACGGCGCAAACGGTAAGACACCCGGCCCGCCAGCTCCGGCTTGCACAGGTCGGCAAAGTCAGTGACTTGCTCAGCTACGCTTTCATGCACGATCAGACCGGTAGTACCCCAGACATGCGGTACTCCGTAGACCTCATCACCAATACTGGTGTTGTCCCGCGTGGCTGCAAGCATGGAGGCGATAAAACGCTCTGACTCGATTTTATCCAGGTCCATCGGTTTGTAGATGCGGTATTCCTGCTGCGCGCTGGTAACCCGGTCCTGGCTAGGCTGCGCCAGATCGAACCCGGCACCACCAGTGGCCCTCAGCTTGGAAATCATGTCCTCATTGTTGGACAGGGTAACCAGCACCTTGATCCCGGTTTGCTCTTCGAACTGACTGACCACATCTTCGGGAGCATAGCCGCCCCAGGTCAGCAGGCGCAGTTCTTCAGCCATGGCTGTAAGGGGGGTTGCCAGGGTAAGCAAAGCGGGCAAAACCAAATGCTTTAGACGCATGGGGAGAGTTCCTTTCGTTGTCAGACTCGTTCAAAAAATAAGTCAAAGCCATGACAGTATAGTGACGACTGAACAATTTGCTTTACTGAGAGCCAATCTCTAACAACCCTTGACGATAAGTGTTGCCGGACGTATTCCAAATCAGTTTATAAAACCGCGAACGAAGGCTGGCAAGCTGTAAATTATCAGCAATACTGAAAGTAACAGGTTCGGCGTCCCCCCCAAATGTCGAGCCTGCCCGGACGGGCATCTGTTCCGTCCTTGCAACACTCCTAATGGTCTTGACCCGGACTCTTCCCCTAGAGTCCGGGTTTTTTTTGTCAGGACGACAGAGTAAGCGGAAACAACCTGTGGAAATTGTCCGTGGTGTTCTGCCACAGCTGCTCAAGCGGTTCGCCGCGCAGGTCTGCGAGAAAGGCCGCGACGTCGCAGACGAACTGCGGCTCATTGGGTTTGCCACGGTGCGGGACCGGCGCCAGATAGGGCGAGTCGGTCTCCACCAGCAGGCGGTCTGCGGGAACGCGCCGGGCCACATCACGCAGGGCCTCGGCGTTGCGGAAGGTCACGATTCCCGAGAGCGAGATGTAGTAGCCGATGTCCATGGCTGCGCGGGCCATGTCCCAATCCTCGGTAAAGCAGTGCAGCACCCCTGCATGCGGCAGGTCCGCTTCGCGTAGCAAGTCCAACGTATCGCTGCGAGCTTCGCGGGTATGAATAATGACTGGCTTGCCGGTTTCACGGGCGGCCTGCAAATGGCAACGGAAGGACTCGCGCTGCTGGGCGGCCATTTCCGGCTGATAATGGTAGTCCAATCCGGTTTCACCTATGGCAACTGCCCGCGGGTGATCCAGAGCATCCAACAGCCAGGCCAGATCGGTTGCCGAGCTATCGGCAAGGTCCAGCGGGTGAATACCTACGCTGCAGTAGACATCGGCGTAACGCTCGGCTAGACCCTTGACCACCGTGGCGTTGGCAGCGTCGACACCGATACACAGAAACTTGCCGACACCCTTGCTGCGGGCGGCATCCAGCGCGGCATCCAGCGAGCCGTCATGGGCTGCCAGATCAAGCCGGTCAAGGTGACAGTGGGAGTCAATCAGCATATCAACCCGATTACATGGTGTGAGTCGGACGATCCGATTTCAGCGCGCCAGCCAGGTAGGTTTCAATCTTGCTGCGGGCGGTATTGTCCTGGTCACTGAACTGTACGCCAATGCCGGCCGCGCGGTTGCCCTGGGCACCCTTGGGGGTGACCCAGATGACCTTGCCAGCCACCGGGATCTTTTCTGGCTCGTCCATGAGGTTGAGCAGCATGAACACCTCATCGCCCAGCCCGTAGTTCTTGTTGGTCGGAATAAACAGCCCACCGTGTTTGACGAAGGGCATGTAGGCGGCGTACAGGACCGACTTGTCCTTGATGGTCAGGGACAGAATCCCGTTACGCGGTCCTGGTGCAGTCGGATTACTCATAAGGTGCTCATCCTGTTTATTGTGGTATCAGGTTAACGCTTTTCCAGCAGCCTTTTCCACTCAATCAACAGCGCCTCAAGGAACAGCCCGCGATTGAGGTTGGCTTTACCGAGCACCATGGCCCGGTGATTGAGTAACCAGGTCTGCCAGTCCATCAGTTGGCGCGCGCTTGGATAGCGGACCATATAGCCCAATACCTTGTCCATATCCTGATTGCTCGCACTGCTGACAGCACCCGTATGCAGACGCAGCAAGTCCAGCGTCCAACTGCAAAACCAGTCGATCAGCAGCTCCAGGGGAACCCGCGTCCAGCCGTCTGCCACCTGGGCTGGCGAGCGCTCCTGCTTGAGTAGTGCCTTGACCCCTTCAACCACCTTCTCACGCATCTCGATGGCGCCTAGCTCGTGCAGGCTCAGCGCCTGCAAGGGGGCACCGCCAGCCATCAACAGTAGCGCCTGGTGCTGCTCGGAATTCAACTCCGGCAGCGCATCGGCCAGCCATGCGCTAGCCTGCTGCGCCGTAGGGGTTGGCAAGGTCTGGCTTCGGCAGCGACTGCGCAAGGTTGCCAGTAATCTGCTTGGCTGGTCGCTGACCAGTAGCAGATAGGTATTAGCAGTGGGCTCCTCGAGCGACTTGAGCAAGGCATTGGCGGCATTCTGATTCATCGCTTCAGCCGGATGCAGGATGATTACCTTGTTGCCACCCTGCTGCGCTGTCTGACTGACAAAGCTGACCAACTGACGTACGGCATCGACACGAATGGCCTTGCCCGCCTCCTCCGGCTCCAGCAACAGCAGATCGGGGTGGTTACCGGACTCGCGTAGCAGGCAAGTCCGGCAGCGGCCGCACGCTAGCCCCTGTTCGGTACTGTCACACATCAGAAAGGCGGCAAAGGCATTGGCAAAGCGGCGCTTGCCAACCCCCGGCAAGCCACTGAACAGATAGGCGTGGGCATGGCGGTCCTGGGCCGTGAGACTGGTCCAGACCTGGGCGTGCCAGGGGCAGGCAACCTCAGGCATGCCAGCGCTCCAGCACTTCACGGATGATCGGCTGCATGGCGGCGCCAACCTGGTCGAGATCGCCGCTAGCATCAATCACCCGGTAACGCTGGGGTTCGGCTGCCGCGCGGCGCAGGTAAGTGCTGCGCACCGCTTCGAAAAAAGACTGCTGTTCCACCTCGAAACGGTCCAGCTCGCTGCGCGCCCTGGCGCGGCCCATACCTACCTCTACGGGCACATCAAAG
>JBKBSI010000255.1:0-4038 GCA_046291745.1 Pseudomonas sp.
TGCCTTCGGCCAACTGCGCAGTAGCCTTATTCACCGGCCAGAACCTGCCTGAGCACGGCGAGGAACCGCTGGTTTTCTTCCGGCAGGCCAATGGACACGCGCAGGTGGTTAGGCATGCCGTAATTGGCCACCGGGCGGACAATCACACCCTGACGCAGTAGTGCCTGGTAGATCGGCGCCGCCTCTCGCCCCAAATCCACAGCAATAAAGTTGCCTCTGGACGGAATCCACTGCAGCTGCATGGAGGCAAAACCGGCCTCCAACTGCAGCATACCTTCGCGGTTGATACGGCGACTCTCGGCCAGATAGGCGTCATCTTCCAGTGTCGCCAGCGCGGCGGCCAGTGCCAGGCTGTTGACGTTGAAGGGCTGACGGACGCGGTTCAGCGCATCGGCGATATCCGGCTGACACATGCCATACCCCAGCCGCAAGGCAGCCAGACCATAGGCCTTGGAGAAAGTCCGCGACACCAGCAGGTTCGAATACTGCTTCAGGTAGTCGAGGCCATTGGGCACATCACCGGTTTCCACGTACTCGGTGTAGGCTTCATCCAGCACCACTATGACCTGCTCGGGCACCTGAGCCAGAAAGCGTTCCAGCGCCGCGCGCTCGATCCAGGTACCAGTCGGATTGTTCGGGTTGGCAACAAACACCAGGCGCGTCGCCGGGGTAATGGCCGCGGCCATGGCATCCAGGTCATGCCCCCAATCACGTGCAGGCACTACCACCGCCCGGGCACCAACGGCCTGGGTCACTATGGGATAGACCGCAAAGGCGTGTTCACTGAACACCACCTCATGCTCGGGGCTGACGAAGGCGCGGGTAACCAGTTCGAGAATATCGTTGGAGCCGTTGCCAAGCGTGATCATCGCCGGATTCAGACCCAGGCGGGCGGACAACGCCTGCTTGAGCGCAAAGCCGTTACCGTCAGGGTAGCGAGTCAGCTCCGGCAAGGCCGCCTCGATAGCCTTGATGGCCATCGGGCTGGGGCCCAGGGGATTTTCGTTGCTGGCCAGCTTGACGATGTCTGCGGCGCGCAAGCCGAATTCCCGGGCCAGCTCTTCAACCGGCTTGCCAGGCACATAGGGGGACAGTTTTTGCACACCCGGCAACGCCAGGCTGAGAAAATCACAGGTCATTGCACTAGCCTCAAGCTATGAGCGGCAAGCCACGAGCCACACCAGACTGCCTTTGCTTGCAGCTTGCAGCTCGCAGCTTGTCGCTGACGATTCAGAGTACCGCCTTCGGATACGACCCCAGCACCTTGAGCGCTACCGACTCTGCGTTGATTTTCTCCAGCGCGTCCTTGATCAGCGGATCATGCTGGTGACCGAAGAAGTCGATGAAGAATACATAGGTCCATTTACCGCTGCGTGACGGCCGAGTTTCAATGCGCGACAGGTCAATGCCATTGTTGTGGAATGGCTGCAGCAGATGATGCAGGGCGCCCGGCTTGTTGCGCATGGAGACAATCACCGAGGTCTTGTCATCGCCAGTCGGCGGCACGCTCTGGTTGCCGATGATCAGGAAGCGGGTGGAGTTGTCCGGCCGGTCCTCGATCTTCTCGGCAATCTTGCTCAAACCATAGAGCTCACAGGCCATGTCGCCAGCAATGGCAGCAGAGTTCCATTCACCCTTTACGCGCTTGGCAGCTTCAGCGTTGCTGGATACCGCCACCCGCTCGACATTCGGATAATGCGCGTCCAGCCATTTACGGCACTGGGCTAAAGACTGGGCGTGGGAGTAAACCCGCGACAACTTGTCGGTCTTGGTGTTTTCCCCAACCAGCAGGTGATGGTGGATACGCAGCTCCACTTCACCGCAGATGACCATGTCGTGTTCCAGAAAACTGTCCAGCGTGTGGTTGATGGCCCCTTCGGTGGAGTTCTCCACCGGCACCACACCAAACTGCACGGCACCTGCAGCGACCTCGCGGAAGATCTCGTCAATTGCCGCCATGGGCACGCTGATTACCGAGTGACCAAAATGTTTGATCGCGGCCGCCTGGGTAAAGGTGCCCTCGGGCCCCAGATAGGCGACCTTGAGCGGTTCTTCCAACGCCAGGCAAGCGGACATGATTTCGCGGAACAAGCGCGCCATTTCTTCATTATCCAGCGGCCCCTTGTTCAGCTCCATGATGTGCTTGAGCACCCAGGCTTCACGTTCGGGCCGATAGAATACCGGCTTGCTGCCCTCTGGCAGGGATTTCTGTTTCACATGCGCAACGGTCTGTGCGCACTGGGCACGCTCGCTGATCAGCTCGAGAATTCGCTCGTCGATGCTGTCGATGCGCTTGCGTAGTGCCTTGAGCTGGTCTTCATCGGACATGACTATCAACCCTGTTGCCGTTCGAACTCGGCCATGTAGGCCACCAGTGCATTGACTGCCTCGATGGACACGGCGTTGTAAATGGATGCGCGCATGCCGCCAACCGAGCGGTGACCCTTGAGATTCAGCAGGCCGCGTTCTTCGGCGCCAGCAAGAAAGGATTTGTCCAGCCGATCATCCGCCAGGCGGAAGGGAATATTCATCCAGGAACGATCGGCAAGATTGATCGGGTTGCTGTACAGCTCGCTGGCATCAATGGCCTGATACAAAGCCTGTTGCTTGGCCTTGTTGATGCGCTCCATGGCCTGCAGACCGCCCTGCTGCTTGATCCATTTGAAGATCAGGCCAGCCAGGTACCAACCAAAGGTTGGCGGCGTGTTGTACATCGAGCCGTTCTTGGCAGCAACGCTGTAGTCGAGCATGGTCGGGCAACTGGCGCGGGCCCTGCCAAGCAGGTCTTCACGCACGATCACTACTACCAGACCACTGGGGCCGATGTTTTTCTGCGCGCCGGCGTAGATCATCCCGAACCGGGAGACCTCCAGCGGCCGAGACAGAATGGTCGAGGACATATCGGCAATCAGCGGCTTGTCGCCTACCTCGGGAATCCAGCCGAACTCCAGTCCGCCGATGGTTTCGTTCGGCGTGTAGTGCACGTAAGCGGCCTTGTCGGACAACTGCCAATCGTTCTGACCAGGAATCGCGAAGTAATCGTGTCCCTTGGCGCTGGAGGCGACGTTGACGTGACCGAAACGCTCGGCCTCTTCAATCGCCTTGGCCGACCAGATACCGGTATCGATGTAATCGGCGCTGCCGTCGTCCGCCATGAAGTTCAGCGGAATCTGGGCAAACTGCTGGCTGGCGCCGCCCTGCAGGAACAGCACCTTGTAGTTGTCCGGCACGCTGAGCAGATCACGCAGATCCTGCTCGGCTGTCTCGGCAACCTGGGTGAACTCGTCGCTGCGGTGACTCATTTCCATCACCGACAGGCCCTTGCCCTGCCAGTCCAGCAGTTCGGCCTGAGCCTGTTGCAGCACGGCTTCCGGCAGGGCCGCAGGCCCGGCGCAGAAGTTGAACAGTCGATTACTCACGGCAGCGTTTTACTCCTGATCAGTATCGGCAGCGGGTGACTCGTCGTCCTGCGCCGCATCCAGCTCTGCATTCACATTCAGGTCAGCATCAGCCTCATCCAGATCGCCTTCAGCACCTTCCTCTTCGGATGGCTCCTGAATACGCTCCAGACCCACCAGTTTCTCGTCACTGGCGACTTTGATCAGCGTCACACCCTGGGTGTTACGTGACAGGCTGGAGACTTCAGCGACGCGGGTACGCACCAGCGTGCCCTGGTCGGAGATCAACATGATCTCCTCGCCATCAACCACCTGCACGGCGCCGACCAGCGGACCGTTACGCTCGTTGCTGACCATGGCAATAACGCCCTGACCGCCACGTTTGTACTGCGGGAACTCTTCGACCGCAGTGCGCTTGCCGTAGCCGCGTGCCGATGCGGTAAGAATCTGCGTGCCTTCCTCAACAATAATCATCGAGATCAGACGCTGCTTTTCCGCCAGACGCATGCCGCGGACGCCGCGTGCGGTACGACCCATGGCACGTACGTCGGTTTCCTTGAAGCGAGTTACCTTGCCGCCGTCGGAGAACAGCATGACTTCACGCTCACCGTTGGTAATGGCGGCGGAAATCAGTGTATCG
>JBKBSI010000255.1:4048-4289 GCA_046291745.1 Pseudomonas sp.
CCTCATCCAGGTCCAAAGCAATCAGACCCACGGTGCGCTGGCGACTGAACTGCTCGAGCGGGGTCTTCTTCACTGTGCCGTTGGCCGTGGCCATAAAGATGAACCAGCCTTCGGTGTACTCGTCGACCGGCAGCATGGCGCTGATGAACTCGCCCTCTTCCAGCGGCAGCAGATTGACCAGCGGACGACCGCGAGCGGTACGCGAGGCTTCTGGAATCTCGTAAGTCTTGAGCCAATACAC
>JBKBSI010000256.1:0-4249 GCA_046291745.1 Pseudomonas sp.
GCCGTCATCCACAACACCGATACCAGCGAAGGCACCAACAATACCGCGATAAGAAATTCGCGCACGGTACGGCCACGGCTGACGCGGGCGATAAACATGCCGACAAAGGGTGACCAACTGATCCACCAGGCCCAGTAAAAGGCAGTCCAGCCCTGGCTGAAGTTGGCATCTTCACGGCCAATCGGATTGGATAGCGCGGGCAAATGCTGCAGGTAAGAGCCCAGGTTGGTAAAGAAGCCGGTGATGATCGCCAGCGTTGGCCCAACGATGATGATGAAACCCAACAGCAGGATGGCCAGCACCATGTTCAACTGCGACAGGCGCTTCACGCCCTTGTCCAACCCGGCCAGCACCGACATCAGGGCGATAGCCGTGATGCCGATGATCAACAGCACCATGCTGGCGTTGTTGGCCTCGATCCCGAACAGGTAGTCCAGGCCGCCGGAGGCCTGTTGCGCGCCGATCCCCAGCGAGGTCGCCAGACCGAAAAGTGTGGCGAACACCGCAAGAATGTCGATCACATGCCCGGGCCAGCCCCAGACGCGCTCGCCGAGAATTGGATAGAAGATCGAGCGGATGCTCAGCGGCAGGCCCTTGTTGAAGGAAAACAGCGCCAGCGCCAGCGCCACCACGGCATAGATTGCCCAAGGATGCAGACCCCAGTGAAAGATTGTCGACGCCATACCCAGGCTCGAAGCCGCTGCCGCATCACCTGCGGCCCCGCCCAGCGGCGACCAGTCAGTGCGCAACCCATCCTCACCCACGGCCACGCCATCCATCGCCGCCGAAAAATGCGACATCGGCTCGGATACGCCATAGAACATCAGCCCGATACCCATGCCAGCAGCAAACAGCATGGAAAACCAGCTCAGATAGGAGTGATCCGGCTTGGCATCCATGCCGCCCAGACGCACCTTGCCCAACGGCGTGACAATCAGTACCAGACAAAGAATCACGAAGATGTTGGCCGCGCCGAGAAAGAACCAAGCGAGGTTCCCGGTCAGCCAGTCGCGCACCGCATTGAAGATCGGCTCAATCTCGTTCTGTAGCGCCAGGGTAATGAACACGAACAGCAGAATGGTAATCGCTGAAATACTGAAGACCTTGCCGTGGATATCCAGCGCAAAGGAGAACTGACCCTTGATATTGTCCTGACCGATGACGTAATCGGTATCAATCAGATTGGATTCACCGGACGGCGCCGGTATGGCTTCGCCAGCCGCCTCGTAGGGCACATCCCCCTGAGTCTGGGTCTGACTTTGGCTCTGTGTCGAGCGGGAAGGTTCCTGATCCATTATGCATGCTCCTTGGTGGGGACAGCAGAGCAGACAGGGCGGACTGACAGACAACGGTATCCTGTCCAGCCCGGGCCTGTAGCTCAACCCTGCTTGACGGAGAACCGGTCACTTTTGTACCGATTAACAGCCATTCGATGATTTTTGTCACAAAACGGCGTACATGATAACGATTTAGGCAACAATATGGAAACGCTTGGGGCTTCGGCCATCAATTGCCGGGAGAAGGTCATCCCGGCTAATCTCCGGCCAATGGGCAACTGACCATGGCCTGAGTAAAGACTGCCCAGGCATAAAGCAACATGATCTGATCTACCACAGAACGCAGTAAAACGGCCCGTTGCTGAGCCTCTCTCGACCAGCAGATCCAGAGCCTGGTAAGCGGGTTACGGCTGATCACTTGGTCAGCGACGGCAGCGCACCTCAGCACGCCGTAACCAAGCAGGGAAAGTTACTGCGCGGACCGCAGAATGGCCAGGGTCATACGCGGGGAGTAGCCGTATTCCTTCATCAGGGCCTTGAGGCCATCATTGAAGGCCAGCTCGCTTTGCAGCCCGCTGTCCTTTTTCATTTTTTCCAGCTTGGCCAACTGGTCGGCCAACTGGCGTTCAGCTGCACGAAATTCAGCAAGATTGGTCATGGAGTGCCTTTGTCATCGCAAGGGGAGAGTCTGCTGTGATTCTACACCATAGATAAGTGAATTAGAGCTATGGGTATTAGACCTGCGACGCCTGTCGGGTTAGCCTCAAGGACATGAGAAAACTCACCACAGTTGTTACCACCTCCCTGCTTGGTGTTTTACTAACCGCCTGCAGCGGCACTGATCCCGCCACGCCCACGCCTGTTGAGCGGCCTCTGGAATCCCGTATGGCCAGCGACTACATGGTCTCAGCCGCCCATCCACTGGCCGTAGACGCGGGCCTTGAGGTGCTGCGCCGTGGCGGCCATGCGGTAGACGCTGCGGTGGCAGTGCAGATGGTACTGGGTTTTATCGAAGCGCCAGAAACCGGTATTGGCGGCGGCGGCTTCCTGTTGTTGCATGAGCAGGAACAAGGCCGTACGCGCTTTTATGACGGCCGCGAAACCGCCCCCGCCGCCGCCAAAGCGGATCGTTTTCGCCTGGCCGGGATGAATATGCCATTGGCCCTGGCCATACCCAGCGGCTCTGCGGTCGGAGTGCCCGGTTTGCTGGCCATGCTTGAACAAGCCCATGCCGAGCACGGTCGGCTGCCTTGGGCCGAGCTATTGGAACCAGCAATACAGCTAGCCGAGCAGGGCCTGCCAATGCCCGCCAGGCTGCAACGGCAGATAGAGGCCGACTGGTCGCTGCGCCTGTTTGCCGACACGCGCCGGTATTTTCGCCAGCAATTGAAGTCAGAAGCCCCTCACCTGCGCAACCCCGAGCTGGCCCGCACACTGGAAACTATCGCCCTGCAAGGCCCGCGTAGTTTTTACCAGGGGCCGATAGCAGAACAATTGATCGAGCGCCTGGCTGACGCACGCTGGGGCCAGACCGACATGACCGCCGAGGACCTGGCCGACTATCAATCAGTTGAGCGCAATGCTGTATGCATGCCCTACCGCGAATGGACCCTGTGTGGCGCCCCGCCGCCCTCCTCCGGCGGCCTTACCGTGCTACAGATCATTGGTATGCTGGAGCACTTCCCGCTGCACGAATACGAGCCAGATAGTATTCAGGCCGTACACCTGATCACCGAGGCCAGTCGCCTGGCCTTTGCCGACCGCAATTACTGGGTTGGCGATCCGGATTTTGTTCAGATACCGGTCGAGGGGCTGCTAGACGCCGACTACCTGCACCAACGCGCGCAACTGATAGACCCTGAGCGGGCAATGGCCAAGGTGCATCCGGGAGATCCCGGCCAGTCCGTGCAACTGACGCACATCCAAGCCCTGCCCGACGCGGCGGAACAGGGCACCTCGCATTTCAGCATTGTCGACGCTGAGGGCAATATGTTGGCGCTGACCAGCTCCAATGAGGCGCCCTTCGGCAGTCGCATGCTCAGCCAGGGCTTTGTGCTCAACAATCAACTGACCGACTTCAATTTCAACCCCAATGACCAGGGCCGCCCCCACCCCAACGCCGTGGCAGGTGGCAAGCGCCCGCGCAGCTCTATGGCGCCTTTAGTGGTGCTGGATGCCGAAGGCAACCCACGTATGGTGATCGGCTCCCGCGGCGGCAGCCGGATTATCGGCCATGTACTCAAGACCCTGATCGGTGTGCTGGATTGGGAACTGGACATCCAGGACGCCATAGCCCTGCCTAACCGCCTGCACCGCGGGTTGGGCCTGGAACTCGAGGCAGGTACTGCGCTCGAAGCCTTGCGACCCGAGCTTGAAGCCATGGGTCACGATGTGCGTATTCAATCCATGACCAGTGGCCTGCATGGCGTAGAACGCGTTGCCGAGCAGTGGCGTGGCGGCGCTGACCCGCGGCTGGATGGCCTGGCCCGGGGCGACTGAGCACCGGTTTGCCACAACAGCATGCTAGGCTAGACGCAGGCCCAGATCAGGAGTGTCGGCATGACCAACACAAGCAGTTTATTTGTGCTGCCCCCACGCCAACATACGGCCTCGGGGGCACCGCGCCGGGTCGGTGTGGAGCTGGAAATGAACGGGCTGGACCTCGACCAGTTGGCTAGCACGGCGGCTGACTTCCTCGGCTGCCAGATCGAGACCACCAGTCGTTACGAGCGTACCCTCAAGGGCGATCCGGCCGGGGACTGGATCGTCGAGCTGGATTTCAGTTTGTTGAAACGTCTGGGTCGAGAAAAGCGCATCAAGGACGATCTGGGCGATGACTTGATGGCTTCGGTCGAGGAGGTCCTCAAATGGCTGACCGACAGCCTGGTGCCGCATGAGCTGGTCAGCCCACCGCTACCCATGTCCCGCCTGCATGAAGTCGATGCCTTGATCGAGAAACTGCGTCAGGCCGG
>JBKBSI010000257.1:0-4218 GCA_046291745.1 Pseudomonas sp.
GCGCCATGCTGGGTATTGTCGAAGGCGTAGGAGGTGGTCTGGTAGATCGGTACTGCCACTGCTTTGGTGGTCGGGTCCGGGGAATACCCGGCGTGTATCGCAAGGGTTTCGAGCTTCATGTTCATACCTTGTCTATCATGGGGTGTAGCGCCAAGCATGCCCATGCTGGCGTCGGCAGGTCAACGCTCAGGATAGCCCAGGGCGACCAGCCTTGCTCTGGGTCAAATTACCTGCCCGCGAGAGCGCGCATACTGTCGTTAAAACCCGCATCAAGGAGTCATTGCCGTGTCCCCAATCATCGTTGCCACCGACCTGAGCCCCGAGTCCGACCTGGCGGTCGGTCGCGCTTGCATGCTCGCTTCTTGCATCAGCGCGCCCTTGATCGTGCTGCACACGGTGGATGATCAACTGCCGTTAATGGCGCGGGACAATGTGTGCAAAGAGGCCAGACAGTTGATGGAGGAGCAGCTCAGCCGCTGCCCGCAAGCGGCTGGCACCGACGCAACCTTGATCGTCGAACCCGGCCGGGTAGCGGAGAGCATTCTGCGCAAGGTCAGCGAGGAAGATGCCCAGCTATTGGTGATGGGCAAACACCATCAACGCAGTCCCGAGCTGTTTGTCGGCACCACACTGGAGCGGGTCAGTCGGCTTTCTTCAGCACCCGTGCTGATGGTTGCTACAGACGGTGGTAAATACACCAGCGCACTGCTGGGACTGGACTTCTCCGCCTGCGCTAGCGAGGCTCTACGCTGCGCTGCGCGCCTGGTTGATGGCGGCAAATTGACCGCGCTGCACCTGTGCAACCCACCATTGGGCAAACGTGTGGCTGGTCCCTCTGCACAACAGGCGTATATCGATGAGCAACGGGAAATGCTCGAGTACCTGGTGAATGACGAGCTGGAAACGCTGGAGCTGATAGGCACTACCGCGCCGGAGATCGACTTGCAGGTAAGCACTGGTGAGGTACGGGAACAGCTTGAGCAGACCATACGGCGCCTTGGCCCCGGCTTTATCGCTCTGGGTAGCCACAGCCGCAGCGGCATGAGCGAGACACTGCTTGGCAGTCTCGCCCAGGCCTTGTTACGCGACCCGCCCTGCGACGTGCTGATCGCCCGCTAAGGTTGATTGCTCTCGATGTGGTCGTGCAGTGCAATAAACTGCTGGGTCAACTTGTGCCGACCATCGAGGAAGATCAATGGCGTGCTGACCTGATGTGACTCGCGCATGCGCACCGAACTGGGCAGATAGACAGGCAGTACCGGCAAGCCTTCGGCAATCAACTCGTCGAGTATCTGCTGTGGCAGGCTGGCACGTGACTGGAACTGGTTAACCACGATGCCCTCAACCTGCAGGTCTTCGTTGTGCTCTTCGCGGATATCTTCCAGCTCGCCAAGCAAGCCATACAGCGCCTGGCGCGAGAAGCTGTCACAGTCAAAGGGGATCAGGCAACGGTCACCTGCGATCAGCGCCGACATGGTGTAGAAGTTGAAGCTCGGCGCGGTATCGATATAGATCCGCTCGTAGTTGTCCTTCAGGTCGTTCAACAACTTGCGCAATTTCTGGATCTTGTAGCGCGATTCCAGCTTGTGCTGCAGTTCAGCCAGCTCGGGGCTGGAGGGCATCAACCAGAGGTTCTCGAAGGGTGTCTCAGTGACAAACTGCTCGGCCTTCTTGTTGAACAGGCTGCTGGACAATGTCTGCGCAAAAAAGTCGGCGATGGTCAGGTCGACATCCGCCAAGCCTTCACCCAGCAAGTAGTGACTGGAATTGGCCTGCGGATCCAGATCCACGACCAGCGTCTTGTAGCCGGCAGCGGCACTGACCGCTGCCAGATTGCAGGCAATACTGGACTTGCCCACGCCACCCTTCTGATTGAATATCACCCGCCGCATGCCCATCTCCTTGTCAATGCGTGACTACCCTCAAACTACGATAGCAGAGGGGTCGTGATAGATAGCAGACAATTCGTGCACCGCTTCAATAAAGGCTCCGGCATGCGCCGGGTCCACCTCTGGCGTAATACCGTGGCCCAGGTTGAACACGTGGCCGTTGCCCTTGCCGTAGCTCTTGAGAATACGCGCCACTTCGGCACGAATGGCTGAGGGCTTGGCATAGAGCACGGTCGGGTCCATATTGCCCTGCAGGGCCACCTTGGAGCCAACACGTGAACGTGCAACGCCCATATCCATGGTCCAGTCCAATCCCAGGGCATCAGCACCGGCATCGGCAATGCTTTCCAGCCACAGGCCACCGTTCTTGGTAAACAGAATCACCGGTACGCGGCGGCCTTCATGCTCGCGAATCAGCCCGGAGACAATCTTGCGCATATAGGCCAGTGAGAACTTCTGGTAAGCGTCGGAAGACAGGTTGCCGCCCCAGGTATCGAAAATCTGTACGGCCTGGGCACCGGCCAGAATCTGCCCGTTGAGGTAGGAAGTAACCGAGTCGGCGAGCTTGTCGAGCAGCATGTGCATGGCTTCCGGCTGGTCATAGAGCATGGCCTTGGTCTTGCGGAAGTCCTTGGATGAACTGCCTTCGACCATATAGGTCGCCAGGGTCCAGGGGCTACCGGAAAAGCCAATCAATGGTACGCGGCCATTCAGTTCACTGCGAATGGTGCGCACGGCATTCATGACATAGCCCAAATCCTGCTCGGGATCCGGCACCTTGAGCGCCTCGATATCCGCAGCGGTATCAATACGCTTGCGAAAGCGCGGGCCTTCCCCAGTCTCGAAATACAGCCCCAGACCCATGGCATCGGGAATGGTCAGAATGTCCGAAAACAGAATCGCAGCGTCCAGCGGGTAACGCTCCAACGGCTGCAAGGTCACCTCGCAGGCCATTTCCGGGTTGGTACACAAACCCATGAAGTCACCGGCACGGCTGCGCGCCTCGCGATACTCGGGCAGATAGCGTCCAGCCTGACGCATCATCCACACCGGGGTGACATCAACGGGCTGGCGCATCAAGGCACGCAGGAAACGGTCGTTTTTCAATTCGGACATGAACAGGGCATCCAGTTGCGGAATCAGTCGCCATTGTACCGGTAAACGCAGGCAAAAATCAGGCTCGCCGTGCGCTCGCGGCGTACCGCCAGCACATCGCTTGCTTGCACGGCTGACGGGGGCAATACTGAAACCGATTATGTGCAAAATGAAACATTTACGAGCAATGTCTCGCGCACTGATACTCCAGCGTGCCGAATCTATCGCGCACGCTGACCAGGAAGGTTTTTCAACAGGGAGCAGTAAAATGACAGCACACCCCGCAATAGAAATACTCCATGGCACTCATCCGCTGACCTATCAACTGGCAGGCGAAGGCAAGCCGGTTTTGTGCATAGGCGGACTGGGTATGAACGCTAGCTCCTGGTGGCCGGTCTACGCCCCCAAGCTTCTGGCCCTGGACCGCCAGGTAATAAGCTATTCGCATCGCACCTACGCCATGGACAACCCCGACAACATGGTTTGCCAGGTAACCGACCTGGCTGCCGACTGCATTGAACTGATTGAGCACCTGAGGTTGAAGAGTGTTGATCTACTCGGCACCTCGCTCGGCAGTCTGGTAGCACAGGAAGTAGCACTGGCACGGCCGGAACTGGTCGACAGCCTTTGCATGCTCGGCACCTGGGGGCGACAAAACCTCTGGCTGCGACGCATGATTACCGCGGAGCTGGAATTCTTCAGACGCGGAGCCATGTCACCCGGCGACTGGATACCCAAGGAGTATCACCGGGCGATTCTGCTGCTCAAGTATTTCCCGGTGGAAGATTTGTGTGACGACCAACTGGTCAGTCGACGACTGCAGGGCTTGGAGAAAAACGTGGGCTACCATTCTGCCGACTGGCTGGCGCTGATGACTGCCATCCACGGCTACGATGGGCGCCTCAAGGCACTGCCCATGATCCAGGCCCGCACGCTGGTGTTGGCTTTCGAGCGGGACATACTGATGCCCGCAGCACTGGTCAGAGAAGCGGCTGAGGCTATCCCCGGCGCCCGCTGCGAAACCATCACCGGCGCCGGTCACCTCGGGGTGTTTTCCCACAGCGAGGCGATCTTCAAGCATGTACTGCCTTTTCTCGGACAGCACGCGCAAGTCACTCAACCACTCTTCGCTTCAGGCCTGGAGAAATAAGGACAATAAAAAGGTTCATCACGCATTTCCGGGGAATGCGGCTTTGATCTTCAGAAAGAAGTAATCAGTGTCACGGTATCCATA
>JBKBSI010000258.1:0-4205 GCA_046291745.1 Pseudomonas sp.
GCAGGCGCGTAAAGCCCAGTTGACCGGCGGCGTCCATAACCATGATCACCGACTGATGCGGCGTCTGCGCATCGGCGGTAATGATGACCGGCAAGCTGATGTCACCGCCGGACTCGCGGCGCAGAGCCGTCTTGATGGTATCCACACCCGGAGCCAGCAAGGCCTTGTCGTTAATGGCCACTTCACCGCTGGCGGAAATTACCAGCTCTATCTGCTGGATATCGCTGTCCTCCACCTGCTCGCCCGAGGCCGCCTGGGGCAGATCCAGCTTCAACTGCGTTTCGCGAGTGAAGGTGGTGGAGACCATGAAGAAGATCAGCAACAAAAACACCACGTCAATCAATGGCGTCAGATTGACCGAGGCCTCTTCAGGTTTCTGGCGTCTGAAATTCACGGTCAGGCTCCCTTACGCGTACTGCCGACGTGGGAGACCCTTTCTTTGGGCTTGGCTGCCGGAGCGGGACTTTCTACTTCGCGATTGCCCTGCATGACTTCAACCAGCTTGGTCGCTTCCTGCTCCATGGCAATCACCAGCTCATCGACCCGGCGAACAAAAAAGCGGTGGAAGAACAGCGCCGGAATCGCGACTGTCAGACCTGCGGCAGTAGTGATCAGGGCCTTGGAGATACCGCCTGCCAGCACACCGGTATTACCGGTACCCTGGATCATGATGGCGCTGAACACGTCAATCATGCCGATCACGGTGCCGAGCAGACCCAGCAGTGGCGTGATAGCGGCGATGGTGCCGAGGGTATTGAGGTAGCGTTCCAGCTCATGAATTACTTTGCCTGCCGCTTCCTGAATGCACTCCTTCATGATGTCGCGGCCATGCTTGGAGTTGGCCAGGCCTGCGGCCAGAATCTCGCCGAGGGGCGAATTCGCGCGCAGTTCTTGCAGCTTGGCAGCGTCCAGCTGTCCTTCCTTGACCCAGCGCCAGACCTGGCCGAGCAGACTCGGTGGTGCAACCCGGCTACTGCGCAGCGCCCAGAGACGCTCAATGACGATGGCGACGGCAATCACCGATGACAAAACAATCGGCAGCATCAGCCAGCCGCCCGCACTAATCAGTTCCCACACACGCGTTCCCTCCACCAAATGATTGCGTACTTTAGCACAGGGCAAACCCTTGCCTGTGCACTCTTGTTATTCATGCCAGAAGCGCCGCGCCCGCTCGCGCCAGGACCAGTCCAGGTAGCTGGGCTGATGGCCATCGAGCACAAATCGGGTCGCTCCGCTGCGGCTAGTATAAACAGGTTCTACAGCCAATTCCCGGTAACGCTCCACAACCTTTGGATGTGGGTGTCCATAGGCATTGTGATGCCCAGCACTGAATACCACCCAGCGCGGATCCACCGCCCGAATGAAAGCATAGGATGAGGAGGTACGGCTACCATGATGAGGCGCCAGCAACAGATCCGCAGCAAGATCCTGGCGCAACATCTGATACTCGCCGCGAATTCCCAGGTCACCAGACAACAGCACGCTGGCCCGACCCACACCTGCGCGCAGCACGCAGGAGCGCTCATTCGGCGGCGCAGGCTCCGGGGCGCTATAAATAACCTCAAAGCGTACGCCATCCCACTCCCAGCTATCCCCCGGGCTGCACGCCTCGGCTCCCAGCTCCTGCGGCAACGCCTCATGCTGACCGGCCAACACCTGGCCTACCGGCATACGTGCGACTATAGCTGGCGCGCCGCCAGCGTGATCATTGTCGGCATGACTGACCAACATCGTATCCAGGCGGCCAGTTCCCAGATTCAATAGCGCCGGATAGACCACCGCCTCACCCAGATCAAAGCCGCTCGGCAAGCGCGCTCCAGTGTCATACAACAGGCTGTGCTCACGGGTTTGCAACAGCACCGACAGGCCCTGGCCGACATCCAGCACTGTAACCCATAACTGCCCCTGCTCAGGACGCGGCTGCTGGGGAAAAAGCAGGACCAGCAGGCCTACCAGCGCTGGCAGCCATAACAGTCGCGCCAGGGGACTGAGCAGTGCAACCACCGCCAACAACCCTAGCACCCAGTTCAACCACCCCGGGAAGGCCAAAAGATGTGGGTTACGCCAGCCCGCTACCCACTCCAGTGCGCTGAACAACCACTGCAGGGCAAGGGCTGCAAGCTGTAGCAGCGCGGAAAAACCAAACAGCATCTCCAGCAGGGTTCCCAGAAGCGCCGCTGGTACAACCAGCACACTCACCCAGGGAATCGCCAGCACGTTAACCAATGGCGCCGATACACTACCGGGCATACCCCAGAGCATCAACCAGGGCCACAAACCGACAAATACCACCCACTGCGCACGCCCCCAGCGCCACCACAAACCCGATTGCAGCAAGCGCCCACCCATACCAAAGATCAGTAGCCCGACGGCCATGAACGATAACCAGAAGCCAGCCAGCAGCGGCGCTGCGGGATCCAGCAACACCACCAGACACAAGGCAGCAAGCCAGAAGGTCCAGGCACCGGGCTGCCGATATATCAGGCGTGCCAGCAATACCAGAGACACCATCAGCAGCGCCCGTTGCGTGGGTACCGCGAAGCCAGCGAGCGCACTGTAAAATGCTGCTGCAAAGATCGCCAAGGGCGCCGCCAGCCAATACCTCGGCCAGCTCACCGGTAGCAAACCCAAGCGCCCGATCAGATGCACCAGAGCAAAGACTGCCGCAGCCAGCATGCCCACATGCAGACCGGAAATCACCATCAGATGGCTGGTGCCAGTGGCTTGCAGCACTTGCCAGTCCTGCCTGTCCAGGACGCTACGATCGCCCACTACCAGCGCCACTAGGCGGACATGCTCAGGAGTTGTGCCAAGAGTCTGTAGCAAGCGTTCGCGGATTAGACTGCGAAGCTGGCCCGCGCCTGATTCGGGGGCCATCTGTATTCGCTCAGCGGCGCGCACGCTGGCCGTCGCGCCTATGCCTCGAGCATAGAGCCAAGCTTCGTAATCAAAGGAGCCCGGATTCGACATTCCCCGTGGCCGCCGCAAGCGGACCTGCAAGCGCCAGTATTCGCCCTGCATTACCGGCTCACCGGCAAACCAGTGGGCACGTATCTGTGGGAGAGCGGCACCGCTTTCAGCTAGCTTTGCGTCCGCAAGCAGAAAGCGCCAACCGTTGGCAGTCTGCTCCGGCAACCCCTGAATTCGCCCCTCGACCCACACCAGTTGGCGATCCAGTTGCGGATCGAGGCGCTGCTGCATGCTGTATTGGTGAAACAGGCAGGCCCAGACAAAACCGAGCAACAGCACTGCCAGGGTTGCGCCCAAGGCCCAGATGCGGCATAGCAGCAGTCCCAGCCCAAGCAAGCAGAGCAACACCCAGTGCTCGGGAAGCACGCGCAGCGTCAGCGGCAGCACCAGGCCGACAAATAGCGCTAGCAAATACCCATTCAGTGATTGGAGAAAAGACACATCCTGTGCACCTCCATTGCGGTCAGGCAGTAGTCTGTGCCTGACAATCCATGCATAATTGAACAACACCCCTTGCTGACTGCCACGCAATGCCGCGTCATCTTCTCAAACGCTACATGCCGAGCCCGGAGCGCGTTAAACAGAGTAAATCGCTTCGTTTTATGGGTAGCATGTTGCACGACCCAAACCTCTGGCACCTGAACCGCCATAGTGTGGCCAGGGCGATGGCTATTGGGTTGTTTGTGGCGATGCTGCCGATTCCGATGCAAATGCTGGTATCAGCCGCTATTGCCATGCCTGCCAGAGCCAACCTGCCTATCTCGGTGGGTCTGGTATGGCTGACCAACCCGGTCACCATGCCCGCCATTTTCTTTGCCGAATACAAGATAGGCACAATGCTGCTGGGCACTCCAGAGCGCACAATGCCCATGGAGCTATCACTGACCTGGTTGATGGCAGAAATTCACCACATATGGCAACCACTGCTATTGGGCGCACTGGTGATAGGCGTACTACTGGGAGCGGCAGGCTACGGCGCCACTATGTTGTATTGGCGAATATGGGTAGGACGCAACTGGCAAAAGCGCAAATTGCGACGCCGTAGGCATATCTAGACTCTGAGCTCTCTCCTTCAGAACTCTCTCTTTCTGAACTATCTCTTTCCAAACAATCCCTTGTGCTTAGCTAGTCTACCGCAACCGCCAGATGCCCCTCGGTGAGGGTCAGCATTCGGTCCATCTGGCCTGCGAGTGCCAGATCGTGGGTCACCACCATAAAGGCTGTATTCAGACTCT
>JBKBSI010000259.1:0-4197 GCA_046291745.1 Pseudomonas sp.
GCGAGTGGCTGGATGTGCATTGCCCATGTGTCGCAGATCAAGGAGCCCGGCAGCTACCTTGCGGTCGACCTGCTGTCGGAGCCGATGGTGGTGGTGCGGCAATCGGACATGGGTATTCACGTACTGTCCCGGGTCTGCCCGCACCGCGCGGCAGACATCATGCACGAGTGCTTCGGCAAGCCGCGCGAAGGCTCGACCAAACGCTTCAGTTGCCCCTATCACGCCTGGTCATTCGATCTGGACGGCAAGCTCAAGGCGGCACCCGAGATGCAGGCCTCGGATGGTTTCGATACCAGTGACTGGGCCCTCGCGCCCTTCCGTTCGGAGGTCTGGGAGGGCTTTGTGTTCGTCAACATCGACGGCAAGGCGCCGCCGCTCGCAGAGCAATATGCCGACTTTCAGAAGGTCATAGCACCATGGAATACCGCGGAGTTGGAGGTCGCGATCACCCTGGATTGGGAATGCGAGTTCAACTGGAAGGTGATGATCGAAAACTGGATGGAGTCCTATCACCATATGGGCGCCCACCACGACACCCTGCAGCGCACCATGCCTGCCAAGACCACCTGGACCGAACCGGAAAACCCGGGCTTTATTCGCTGTCATTTGCCGTTCAACGCCAAGGCCATCCAGGAACTCCAGGCGGAGCTGGCCTCGGGTAGTGAGCCCAGCGCCTTCAAACTGATCCCCGGGCTGAGCATGGAGCAGCAGCAGGAGTGGGGGCTCTTTCTCGGCTACCCCTGCTTCATGTTCCTGACCATGCGCGACCGGGTGCTCTGGTACCGGCTGTTCCCGCTCAGCGCCACGCGCTGTCGGGTCGAGACCATGACGCTGATAACCAAAGAGAACTACGCCGCGCCAAACATCGACGCGCTGCTCGAGAGCGAAACCCGAATGCTCTCGGACTTCCACATCCAGGACATGCAGGTGAATACCGCAGTACAGAAGGGTCTGGCATCCAGCAAGGCCGTGCGCGGCAGACTCTGTGTACTCGAAGAACCGGTATGGCTGATTCAGCGCTATCTGGCGGCTCGGGCGTAGGGCCAATACCCGACCCGTTCAAACCTTCGCGGCGTAGAACGCGACATTGTGGAGACAAGCCCATGCTGAAATTCGATCACGACCGCGCCGTCGTCACCGGCGCAGCAAGCGGCATAGGCAGGGCCATAGCAGGGCAACTGTGCGCAGCCGGTATCCAGGTCATAGGTATCGACCGGGTCAATCCCGGCAACCTGGAGTTCCCGATGGTGCTCGCAGACCTGTGCGTGGAACAGGAAATCGTCTCCGCTATAGAGCAATCCCGCGCCGCCCTCGGCGGCATCAATCTGCTGGTCAACTCAGCGGGTATTGAAATCGATGAGCCACTCGCAGAACTCAAGGCCGAGAGCATTGATCGCATGTACCAGGTGAATGTGCGCGGGCTGATGCTGATCACCCGGGAAGTGGTTCGCCTGCTGCCGAGCAGCCCCAAGGATGACAGCCTGCGCATTATCAATATCGCATCGGAGCTGGGGTTTCTTGGCCGTGCGGGGGCCTCCGGCTATTGCGCCACCAAGGGCGCAGTCATCACCCTGACTCGCTCCTGGGCCCGCGAGCTGGGTAGCAGCGCCCGGGTCAATGCCGTGGCGCCCGGACCGGTCGAAACCCCGCTGCTCAACTTCGCCGCCATGACGCCAGCGCAGCAAGCCCTGGAATGCGACAACCCGCTCGCACGCATTGGCCAACCACAGGAAGTAGCCGCAGTGGCCTGCTTCCTCGCCAGTTCCGGCGCCAGCTATGTCACCGGCCAGTGTTATGGCGTGGACGGCGGCGCAGCAATGCGCTGAAAACGCTTCAACAAGCTACAGAGCAGACTTCCAGATGACAATTGAAACCAACCTGATGGCCGAACTGACCTGGCCGGAATATCAGCAGCGAGTTGCAGCAGACAACCCCTACATCCTGATACCCGTGGGCGCATTGGAGCAACACGGGCCCCACCTGCCAATGGGTACCGACCACCTGTTGCCCTACGCCATTGCCAAGGCCGTTGCCGCCGAGATTCCCGCAATAGTCGCGCCGCCCTTCAACTACGGCTACAAATCGCAGCCTAGAATGGGTGGCGGCAACCACTTCTGCGGCACCACCAGTATCGACGGCCATACTCTGTCGCTGCTGCTGCGCGATGTACTGCTGGAGTTTGTGCGCCACGGGGTCAAACGCATTGCCGTGATCGACGGCCATTACGAGAACATGATGTTTCTCACCGAGGGCATAGATCTGGCCCTGCGCGAGATGCGCCTGGGTGGCGTGAACGACGTGCGGATAGTGCGCCTCGAGTACTGGGACTTCACCTCGGAAGCAACCCTGAGCAAGGTCTTCCCGAACGGTTTTCCCGGCTACGCACTGGAGCATGCAGCGGTGATGGAAACCTCCATGAGCCTGCACCTGCATCCCCATCTGGTCCGCACGGACAGGATTCCCGAGGATCCGCCGGCGGAATTCCCGCACTTTGACGTCTTCCCCTACAACCTGTCGCTGATCCCGCCCTCGGGCGTGCTGTCCCCGGCCAAGGAAGCCAGCGCCGAGAAAGGCAAACTGCTGTTCGACGAGTACGTGGAAACGATCAGCGCCGCCCTCAAAGCCGAAATGGACCGAGCCTGATGAACAGCACCCTATCGGAAGAACAGTTGCTACCCGGGTTCGCCAGCCAGGGCGTGACGGAAGAATATCTTGGCCTCTGGCGGCGGCGTATCTACATCGACGGAGACGGCAACGAGGACAAGTCCACCATCCGCTTCTGGATGCAAACCAGCGACTGGCACGCCGACCTGTCCATCGCCCCGGAGCGCCCCGATTTCACTAAGGCAAGCAACCTGACGGAGTGCAGCAACGAGCAACTGCACTGGCTGTGCTGCAACCAGCAGGGCTTTGCAGGCGTCACCCGCCTGAACGACGACCTGTGTTACTGGGACCGCCAGCACGACTCGTCCCTGCGCACCACCGCCGACATAGGACGCATGCGTTTTGACGGCAACTCGGTGCATGAAAGCGGCGTGCTCTGCGACCTGTACGAGCACTGGGAACGCATGCCATTTAGCGCAGACGGCAGCGAATTCACCATCAGAAGCGCCGCGCTCTCAAGCAACAGCGCCAGCACAACGCTGCTGTTGGTGCGCGGCGGCTACTTCATGTACATGCGCGACAGACCCACCGCCAGCACCACGTTACTCGCGATCCAGCGGCGCATCAGCGAGGGCTGCGCCACCCGTTCCGACCTTGAGCGGTTCGCGGATTTTGAGATGTCGCTGGGCTGCATTGATAACAACAGCTGGCGGGTACTGCATTCGACGCTGCCGTGGCGGGAAAACAGGCTGTTCAGCCTGGCGTCACCACCGGCGGGATGATTGAGCCTGCCGCTAAACTTGCAAGTGCGGGTCAAGCGGATGGCCCGCATCCAGCTCAGGTAATTGCCCGGCCACTGACGGAGGAACGCCTCAATTTCGGTAATAGCGCTTGAACTGCGTCTTCCCGTCATACAGGCGCTTGCAGATCTTTCTGGAGACAAGTGCACAGGGAGTGATCACCGCTGCAAACACCAGCCACAGCAGAGTCGAATTGGTGAACAGATAATCATGCACAAGTTTTGTGGCGTACCAGGCAATACCGATGGATAGAAACACAAAAATGGCTTGAGTGGCGAACGGCGTACCGTAAGAAATTTCAGCCTGGCAGCCCTGACATACACGGGCGCCCCAGGGAACGTTGTTCATACAGTGCGGACAGGTAACGGTATTGTTGGGTTCCACGTATTCACTCCTTTGAATTGGTATAAGGCGCGGCATTCTACACTCACCCCACCACCCAGCCCAACAATGGCTACTTTCGGCGAACAACCAGAGGTTGATTCAATGCACGCACAAAGCATATGATTCATATACATATCGTATACGGAGCATATCCATGGGAATCGTAAAGATAGACGACCAGTTGCATGAAGAAATCCGCAAATCCAGCACGGTGATGGTCCGTTCCATCAACGCCCAAGCCGAGTATTGGATAAAGATAGGCATGCTCGCCGAGGCCAACCCGAGCATGTCTTTCACGCAGATCATCAACGAACAGATGAAGCGCGCCAACGTGGATGTCAGGAAGGTTGCCTGTGGCTGAGGCCAGCCTGAAAAACCCGGGCGAGCTGCAACTGATGCGCGAATCCGG
>JBKBSI010000025.1:0-24687 GCA_046291745.1 Pseudomonas sp.
GACGCCGCCAATCAGTTGCGCCACGACCGCTTCGCACGGCGGGTGGTGAAGCAATCGCATTGGTTGCTGCTTCGTAATCCAGCCTCGCTCAACGAGCGTGAGCAGGTTCGGCTTGAAGAAGTATTGCAGGCGAACCAGCCCATCATGACGGTACATGTGATGAAGGAAAGTCTACGCTCGCTCTGGACAGCACCTGACGCTTGGGAATGGCGACGACGGTGGCAGCAGTGGCATGCTCATGCTGCTGAGAGCGGTATCCCGGCCTTGATGCACTTCGCCTCCGTGCTTAAGCCTTACTGGAGAGGGATTTTGGCAAGGGTACGCTGGCCGATGCATACCGGCCAGCTTGAAGGAATCAATAACAAGATCAAAGTGATCAAGCGCATAGCCTATGGATACCGTGACACTGATTACTTCTTTCTGAAGATCAAAGCCGCATTCCCCGGAAATGCGTGATGAACCACAAAAAAGCCCCGGGGTTACCGGGGCTTCTGGTGTTGCTGCGCAGAGCTTAGGCGTTCTGGGCGTCTGCTGCTTCCACGTCCTTGATCGACAGCTTGATACGGCCGCGGTTGTCCACGTCCAGTACCAGTACGCGGACCATTTGGCCTTCGGTCAGTACGTCGGTGACTTTCTCAATGCGCGCGTTGGCGATTTGAGAAATGTGCACCAGACCGTCTTTACCGGGCAGGATGTTGACGAATGCGCCGAAGTCGACGATGCGCTCTACCTTGCCTTCGTAGATCTTGCCGATTTCCGCTTCTGCGGTGATCTCGTCAACCCGTGCCTTGGCAGCGTTGGCGGCGTCCTTGGTGGGTGCGAAGATCTTGACTGAACCGTCGTCGGTGATGTCGATGGAGGCACCGGTTTCTTCGCAGATACCGCGAATAACAGCGCCGCCCTTGCCAATCACGTCGCGGATCTTGTCGGAGTCGATCTTCATGCTGATCATGGTCGGTGCGTTGGAAGAGAGCTCCTTGCGCGACTCGCCAAGGATCTGGTTCATCTGGCCGAGGATATCCAGACGCGCTTCCAGGGCCTGGCCCAGGGCGATTTCCATGATTTCTTCGGTGATGCCCTTGATCTTGATATCCATCTGCAGAGCGGTAACGCCCTTGCTGGTACCGGCTACCTTGAAGTCCATGTCGCCGAGGTGATCTTCATCACCCAGGATGTCGGTCAGTACAGCGAACTTGTCGCCTTCCTTGACCAGACCCATGGCGATACCGGCTACCGGAGCGGTCAGCGGTACACCGGCGTCCATCAGAGCCAGGGAAGCGCCACAGACGGAGGCCATGGAGCTGGAACCGTTGGACTCGGTGATTTCCGATACCACGCGGATGGTGTAGGGGAAGTCATCCATGTTCGGCATAACAGCAGCGATACCGCGGCGTGCCAGACGGCCGTGGCCGACTTCACGACGACCAGTGCCGCCCATACGACCGCACTCGCCTACGGAGTAGGGAGGGAAGTTGTAGTGCAGCATGAAGGGGTCTTTCTTCTCGCCTTCCAGGGTGTCCAGCAGCTGTGCGTCACGGGCGGTACCCAGGGTGGTAACAACCAGCGCCTGTGTTTCGCCACGGGTGAACAGGGCCGAGCCGTGGGTGCGATCCAGTACGCCAACTTCGATGTTCAGCGGGCGAACAGTCTTGGTGTCACGACCGTCGATACGCGGGTTGCCGTTGACGATGCTTTCACGCACGGTGCGGTACTCGATCTCGCCGAAGGCGTCTTTGACGTCACTGGCAGAAGGCTTGCCTTCTTCGTCGCCAGCCAGCGCTTCGATGGCCTGGGTGCGCAGCTCGCCAAGGCGGGTGTAGCGAGCCATCTTGTCGGTGATGGTGTAACCCTCGGCGATACCAGCGCCAAACTGCGACTTGATCGCGTCCAGCAGGCTGGTGTTTTCCGGCTCTGGCTGCCAATCCCAACGGGCCTTGCCGGTTTCAGCGGCAAGTTCCTTGATGGCTTGCACTGCAGGTTGGAATTCCATGTGGGCGAAGAGTACGGCGCCCAGCATCTGGTCTTCGGTCAGTTCTTTGGCTTCGGATTCAACCATCAGTACGGCGTCTTCAGTACCGGCTACGATCATGTCCAGACGCGAGTCTTTCAGCTGTTCGTAGTTGGGGTTGAGGATGTAGCCGTTGTTGGAATCAAAGCCAACGCGTGCACCGGCGATGGGGCCGTCGAACGGAATGCCGGAGATGGCCAGAGCGGCGGAGGTGCCGATCAGCGCGGCGATATCTGGGTCAGTGGTCTTGTCAGTGGAAACGACAGTACAAACGACCTGGACTTCATTCATGAAGCCTTCTGGGAACAGCGGGCGGATCGGGCGGTCGATCAGGCGCGAGGTCAGGGTCTCTTTTTCAGTCGGACGGCCTTCACGCTTGAAGAAACCACCGGGGATGCGGCCGGCGGCGTAGGTTTTCTCAATGTAGAAAACAGACAGAGGAAAGAAGTCACGACCAGCGTCGGCCTTCTTCGCGCCAACGACGGTACACAAAACGGTAACGGCATCATCGATGCTGACCAGTACGGCACCGGAAGCCTGGCGGGCCATGCGGCCGGTTTCCAGGGTGACGGTGTTGTTGCCTAATTTGAATTGTTTGATAACCGGTTTCACGGTGTGCTCTCTCTCTGTATTTGCCTTTGGGAAACTCTGGGCATGGCCGGGTTTCGGACCCGGCCATGTCCAAACGGGACTTGTCGCTTAGCGACGCAGACCCAAACTGCTGATCAAGCTGGCGTAACGCGGAATGTCTTTCGACTTCAGGTAATCCAGCAGCTTACGACGCTGGTTTACCATCCGGATCAGACCACGACGGGAATGGTGATCCTTCTTGTTTTCCTTGAAGTGACCCTGCAGCTTGTTGATGTTTGCAGTCAACAGCGCTACTTGGACTTCCGGAGAACCGGTGTCACCTTCGCCACGTGCGTATTCGGTTACGATTGCAGCTTTCTCTTCGACGCTCAGTGCCATGATAGCTTTCCTCTGAGTGAACAGGCCGGGAACCTAATCCCGTGTTTTAAATCGAGGAGTGACCATGCCTGTTAACAGCCACCCTCGTTGTGACCCTGATGGGTCAACTTCTTTGCGTTAGCCGTTGAAACGCATCAAGCGCTTCGGTGCCACGCGGGCATCGTCGGTCATTTCGCCGATGCCGATAAACTGGCCGTTCTGGTCGCGCAGGCGCACCATGCCAAAGGCTGGGCTGCCGGGTACCCGTACCGCTTGGCCGTGGTTCAGGTAGTGGGCGGTCTGCTCGGTAAGTTCGACTACGGGCCAGTCTTCCAGCCCGCAATCGCTTGGCATCAGCAGATGATCCAGCGCCAGGTGACCACCCTCGGCATGCAGCGCTTCGAGGGTTTCCAGGGTCACGGCCTTGCTCAGATCAAAGGGTCCGGCCTGAATCCGGCGCAGCTCTGATACGTGCGCGCCACAACCCAGGGCGTTGCCCAAATCTTCTACCAGCGTGCGAATGTAGGTGCCCTTGGTGCAGTGCACTTCCAGCCGCAGGCGGTCGCCTTCCAGGCCCAGTATTTTCAACTGATTGATAGTAACAGATCGCGGCTTGCGCTCCACTGTTTCCCCGGCGCGGGCCAGCTTGTACAGCGGCTGACCTTCATGCTTGAGGGCGGAGTACATGGGCGGGATCTGTTCGATATCACCGGTAAACTGCGGCAACAGGGCTTCGACCTGATCCAGGGTGACGGCGACCGGTTTGCTTTCCAGCACATCACCTTCGGCGTCGCCGGTGGTGGTGGTCATACCCAAGCGCGCTTCGGTCACATAGGCCTTGTCGGCGTCGAGCAGATACTGGGAAAACTTGGTGGCTTCGCCCAGGCACAGCGGCAACACGCCACTGGCCAGTGGGTCGAGGCTGCCGGTGTGGCCGCCCTTGGCAGCGTTGAACAACCAGCGGACTTTCTGCAGGGCATTGTTGGAGCTCATGCCCAGCGGTTTGTCGAAGATCAGTACGCCATCAATATCGCGGCGTTTGCTACGCGGTGCCGACAAAAGCTATTCCTCGCCTTCCGTTTTGTGCCCGCGGTCTTCCGCTACGGCACGTTCGATCAGCGACGACAGGTGCACGCCACGGCGTACGCTTTCATCGTAGTGAAAGTGCAGCTGGGGTACGCTGCGCAGCTTCATGACCTTGCCCAGCTGCATGCGCAGAAAGCCGGCCACACCCTTGAGGATCGACAGGTTCTGGGCGATGTCTTCATCGCTGTCCTTGTCCATCAGGGTGATAAACACCTTGGCGTGGGCCAGATCGCGGCTGACCTCGACGGCGGTGACGGTGATCATTCCGACGCGCGGATCGCGAATTTCGCGCTGTACCAGTATGGCCAGCTCACGCTGCATCTGGTCCGCTACGCGGTGGGTACGACTGTTTTCATTTGCCATTACGTTGTGTCTCTGACTGCGCTGGGCAGCCTCAAAAAATCAAGCCTGCGGAAATGCCAACGGCAAGTCCGTCGATCTGCTTGCGCAAACCACCGAACCTGCCGTATGACGCCGCTAAAGGCGGTTACAGACTGCGCTGTACCTGGATACGCTCGAATACTTCGATACGGTCGCCGGGCTTCACGTCATTGTAGTTCTTCACGCCGATACCGCACTCCATGCCGTTACGCACTTCGCCGATGTCATCCTTGAAGCGACGCAGGGATTCCAGCTCGCCTTCGTAGATAACCACGTCTTCGCGCAGCACACGGATCGGACGGTTACGGTAGACGATGCCTTCGATGACCATACAGCCGGCAATCGCGCCAAACTTGGGCGAACGGAACACGTCGCGTACTTCGGCCACGCCGAGGATCTGCTCGCGTACGTCGCTGCCAAGCATGCCGCCCAGGGCTTTCTTCACGTCTTCGATGATGTCGTAGATCACGCTGTAGTAGCGCAGATCCAGACCTTCGCTCTCGACGATCTTGCGTGCTGTTGCATCGGCACGCACGTTGAAGCCGAAGATTACCGCGTTGGAAGCCAGTGCCAGGTTGGCATCGGTCTCGGTGATACCGCCCACGCCACCGGAGATGATCTTGACCTGTACTTCTTCGTTACCCAGTTCGCTGAGCGAGCTCTGCAGTGCTTCCAGCGAGCCACGCACGTCGGACTTGAGGACGATGTTGAGGGTCTTCTTCTCGTCCTGGCCGAGGTTGTCGAACATGTTCTCCAGCTTGGAGGACTGTTGACGGGCCAGCTTGATCTCGCGGAACTTGCCCTGACGGAACAGCGCCACTTCACGGGCTTTCTTCTCGTCGGTCACAACGGTCAGCTCGTCGCCAGCATCCGGGGTGCCATCCAGGCCGAGAATCTCGACGGGGATGGACGGACCGGCTTCCTTGATCGGCTTGCCGTTTTCGTCATACATGGCGCGCACGCGGCCATAGTTGACGCCAGCCAGGACGATGTCGCCCTGACGCAGGGTACCGTTCTGAACCAGCACGGTGGCAACCGGGCCACGGCCCTTGTCCAGGCGCGATTCAACGACCACACCACGGCCAGGGGCCGAGGGCTGGGCTTGCAGTTCGAGTACTTCGGCCTGCAGCAGAACCGCTTCTAGCAGTTCGTCGATGCCGGTACCGACCTTGGCCGATACGTGCATGAACATGGTGTCGCCGCCCCACTCTTCGGGGATGACGTCCAGGGCTGCCAGGGCGTTCTTGATGCGATCCGGATCGGAGTCTTCCTTGTCGATCTTGTTCACGGCAACAACCAGCGGCACACCGGCAGCCTTGGCGTGGGCCACGGCTTCTTCGGTCTGCGGCATCACGCCGTCATCGGCGGCCACTACCAGAATCACGATATCGGTAGCCTTGGCACCACGGGCACGCATGGCGGTAAACGCCGCGTGACCGGGGGTGTCGAGGAAGGTAACCATTCCGCGATCGGTTTCTACGTGGTAGGCACCGATATGCTGGGTAATACCACCGGCTTCACCGGAAGCGACCTTGGCACGACGGATGTAGTCGAGCAGCGAGGTCTTGCCATGGTCAACGTGACCCATGACGGTAACGACCGGTGCACGGCTGAGCATCTCGCCTTCGTGGGTCTGGGCGGCAGATACCAGGGCATTTTCCAGATCATTCTCGCTGACCTGTTTGACCTTGTGGCCCATGTCTTCGGCAATGATGCTGGCGGTATCCTGATCCAGTACCTGGTTGATGGTCACCATGTTGCCGGACTTGAACATGTACTTGATGACTTCTGCTGCCTTGATCGACATCTTCTGCGCCAGTTCGGCCACAGTGATGGTCTCGCCAATAACTACTTCACGCACTAGAGGTCCTGTCGGCTTCTCGAAACCGTGCTGATTACGTTTCTTGTTGGCCTTGAGCTTGCCACCGCCGCCGCGACGGCGGGCCATGGCATCGTCATCTTCACCACCGGCACGCGGGGTGTTGCGACCCTTGCCCGCATGACCACCGGCGCGCTTGCGGCTGCGCTCTTCCTCTTCCTCGGCGCGGGTCGGCTTGCGATGCGCGTCTTTCTTCTTGGAATGGTCTGGCTTGTCGGCGGGCGGAGCGATAACGGTCGGCGCAACAGGTGCAGCGGGCGCGGCAGGCTCAGCTACCGGGGCCGGTGCAGCGGGCTCCACGACGGGCTGAGCAGGTGCCGCGGCAGCGGGCTCGGCAGGCTTGGCAGCAGCTGCTTCAGCAGCCAGGCGGGCTTCTTCTTCCGCCTTGCGCTGCGCCACTACGGCAGCCTGGCGCGCATCTTCTGCGGCGCGCTGCTCTTCAACTTCGCGCAGGCGCTCGGCTTCCAGCTCGGCCGGATCGCGCTTGACGTAGGTTTTCTTCTTGCGCACTTCGACGTTGACCGTCTTGCTGCCAGCTACCTTGAGGGTGCTGACTGTCTTGCGCTTGAGGGTAATCTTGCGTGGTTCGGAGGCTGCCTCACCACCGTGCGCATTTTTCAAAAAAGCCAGCAGGGTCTGCTTTTCATCATCACTGACCCGCTGCTCTGCGCTGGTTTGGGGCAACCCGGCTTCCTGCATTTGCTGCAACAAGCGCTCCAGGGGGGTACCCACTACTTGAGCCAACTCTTTGACCGTCACTTCCGCCATTCACTTCTCTCCTCAGTCGGGGGCCCTGCGAAATCGCAGGGGGGACTTGCTACGCCGACCGGTTATTCAAACCAGGGTGCGCGGGCTGCCATAATCAGCGCACCGGCACGTTCTTCGTCGATATTTTCGATGTCCAACAATTCGTCGATGGACTGTTCTGCCAGATCTTCCATGGTCACGATACCCTTGGCTGCCAGATGGAAGGCCAAAGCGCGATCCATACCTTCCATGTTCAGCAGATCCTCTGCGGGCTTGACCTCGTCCAGCTTTTCTTCACTGGCGATGGCCTTGGTCAGCAGCAGATCCTTGGCCCGCGAGCGCAGCTCGGAGACGATGTCTTCGTCAAAGCCATCAATCGCCAGCATCTCTTCCATGGGTACGTAGGCAATTTCTTCCAGCGAGGTAAAGCCTTCCTCGACCAGCAACTGCGCCAGATCTTCATCGACATCCAGCTCGTCGATAAAGGTCCGCAGGATATCGCCAGTTTCGGCTTCCTGCTTGGCACGGATGTCGTCTTCGGTCATCACGTTCAGGGTCCAGCCGGTCAGCATGCTGGCCAGACGAACGTTCTGACCGCTGCGGCCAATGGCCTGGGCCAGGTTGTCCTCAGCGACCGCGATGTCGATGGTGTGGGTGTCTTCATCAAGGATGATCGACGCTACTTCGGCCGGGGCCATGGCGTTGATCACGAACTGGGCGAAGTTGTCGTCCCACAGTACGATGTCGACACGCTCACCACCCAGTTCGCCGGAGACGGCCTGGACGCGTGAACCGCGCATGCCGATACAGGCACCCTGCGGGTCGATACGCTTGTCTTTGGAGCGCACGGCAATCTTGGCGCGCGAACCCGGGTCACGGGCGGCGCCCATGACTTCAATCAGCTCTTCGGCAATTTCCGGCACTTCAATGCGGAACAGCTCGATGATCATTTCCGGGCAGCTCCGCGACAGCACCAGCTGCGGGCCGCGGTTCTCGGTGCGGATGTCCTTGAGCAGGGCACGGATACGGGTGCCGGTGCGGAAGGTTTCACGTGGGATCATTTCTTCACGCGGCAGTACGGCTTCGGCATTGTTACCCAGATCGACGATGACGCTGTCGCGGGTTACTTTCTTCACGGTACCGCTGATGATCTCGCCAAGGCGGTCACGGTAGGCGTCAACCACCTGGGCGCGCTCTGCTTCACGGACCTTCTGGACGATAACCTGTTTGGCGATCTGCGCTGCAATACGGCCGAACTCGACGGAGTCGATCTTGTCTTCGACTACATCGCCAATGTTCAGCGCCGGATCACGCTCCTGGGCCTGATCCAGCGTCAGCTGCATGCCGGGCTCTTCGAAATCCTCATCAGCGACCACAGTCCAGCGCATGAAGCTTTCGTAGTTGCCAGTGTGGGTATCAATAGCCACGCGCACATCTACTTCGTCTTCATAACGCTTCTTTGTCGCTGTGGCCAATGCCAGTTCCAATGCTTCGAAAATCACACCGGGCGGTACGCCCTTTTCATTGGAAACGGATTCCACAACCAGCAGCACTTCTTTGCTCATCGTATGCCTCGCCTAACGCCATCCATTGGGGCCACTGAGGCCCGAAATAATGCTCAAAACCGTGGAATGATATTGCTCTTGTCGATACTGTCGATCGGTAGCAGGTATTCATGCTCATCTACCTGCAATATGACCTCGTCACCTTCGACTCCACGGATGACACCTTGAAAATTCCGCCGCCCTTCATAAGGCACACGCAATCTGATCTTGGCCTGCTCGCCAACGCTGTCGGCAAACTGCTCAATAGTAAATAACGGCCGATCCATACCCGGGGACGACACCTCAAGGGTGTAATCGCCGCTGATCGGATCTTCCACGTCGAGGACGGCGCTCACTTGCCGGCTGACTGTCGCGCAGGCTTCAACGCTGATGCCCTCGGGATGATCGATATACACCCGCAGCAGCGTATGCCGCCCCTGGGACAGGTATTCGACACCCCAACAACGATAGCCCAAAGCCTCGACAATCGGGACCACCATGGCCTCCAACTCAGTCAACTTGCCGGACACATTTACCGCCTCGTCTCGTCTTGAAAAACGTCACAAATAAAAAATGGGCATTAAAGCCCATCCTGATTACTGCCCTGCTGAACAGGACGGCTAATAAAAAGCCCCTGAAGAGGGGCCTTTAAACTGGTTGCGGGGGCAGGATTTGAACCTACGACCTTCGGGTTATGAGCCCGACGAGCTACCAGACTGCTCCACCCCGCGTCGAATCTAGGGCGATGATTATACGCCTGACTGCCTGAATAGACAACCGGCGCACTCGGCCCGGAAAACAGCAGGGCCTGCAATGCAGGCCCTGATTGATTGGTGCGGAAGATGGGACTCGAACCCATACACCCTAAGGCACTACCCCCTCAAGATAGCGTGTCTACCAATTCCACCACTTCCGCAAAACTGTTGGCTTATTCGACGACCGGAACATCATCCGCTTCGTCGGAAGCCTGAGGAGCCTGTTCCCGCAGGACAGGTATATCATCATCGCTCAACGTCGGAGCAACTGACTCGACCGGCAACGCCGGGCTAGGCAGACCTGCATCCCGAATACCACTGGCCTGGCTGCTGGCGAAATAAGCCAGACCCAGGGACGTGACGAAGAATACGGTTGCCAGCACAGCGGTCAGACGACTCAAGAAGGTTGCGTTACCCTGGCTGCCAAATACGGTACCTGAAGCGCCGGAGCCAAAAGAGGCACCAGTCTCTGCGCCTTTGCCCTGCTGGATCAAAACCAATCCAACCAGCGCGATAGCGACCATCAGGTGAATAACCACCACTACGGTTTCAATCATTACACTCGTCCTGCGGCACGTGCGATCGCACCAAATTCATCTGCATTGAGGGAGGCACCACCTACCAGCCCCCCGTCGATATCCGGCATGGCAAAAATCGCCTCGGCGTTATCTGCCTTGACGCTGCCGCCGTAAACAATCTGTACACGCTGGGCCTGCTCGTCATCCAGCACTGCCAGCCGTGCGCGAATCATGGCGTGCACATCCTGGGCTTGCTCGGGATCAGCTGTCAAGCCAGTACCAATAGCCCAGACCGGCTCATAAGCCACTACACCTTGGGCCAGGCCGCCGACACCAAAGGTATCCAGCACAACCTGCAGCTGGGTACCCACCACCTCGGCGGTTAACCCGGCATCGCGCTGTTCGCGCGTTTCACCCACACACAACACCGGGCGCAAACCACACGCCAGTGCCGCGGCAAACTTCTTGCAAACCACCTCGTCGGTCTCACCGAACAGGCTACGCCGCTCAGAATGACCCACGAGTACATATTCACATCCCGCATCGCGCAGCTGGGCTGGCGATACTTCTCCGGTCAGGGCGCCTGGCTCGGCCTGGTACGCACAACTCTGGCCGCCGATATACACACTCGAGGCGGCCAGCGCTTGCCAACACTGCTGTATATACAGCGCGGGCGGGGCGATCATGACATCGATATTCTCCGGCCAGTCCTGTTGATTCAAACCCTTTAACAGGGTGTCAACGGATTGCCGTGTACCGTGCATTTTCCAGTTTCCGGCGACTAGCGGGCGACGCATGCCTAACCTCTCAGTTCAAGCGGGCGCCAATCTTAACCAAGTTGCCCGGGCGACACAACCGCCTTTTTATCCAGCGAACAGGCTACGCACCTGCTCGGCCAGACTCTCGGCCTCGCGGTTTACCTGTTCGGCGTCCTGACCCTCGACCATGACCCGGATCAGCGGCTCAGTACCAGACAGACGCAAGAGCACGCGACCTGCCTGACCCAGACGCTGTTCGGCGGCGGCGACCGCCTGCTGCAACTGCGGATTGGCCAGCGGCGACTGCCCGTCGCCAGCCTGGTAGCGCACATTGATCAGCCGCTGCGGGCATTTCTGCATACCGCGACAGGCTTCGCTCAACGTCTGCCCGGAGCGCTGCAAGGCCTTGAGCACCTGCAACGCAGCAATGATGCCATCCCCCGTGCTGCTGTGGTGCAGGCACACCAGGTGTCCGGAAGCTTCGCCACCCAGCACCCAGTCGCGCTCGCGCAGTTCGGCCATCACATAGCGGTCACCGACCTTGGCACGCACAAACTCGATACCCCGCGCCTGCAGCGCGAGCTCCAGGCCCAGGTTGCTCATCAATGTGCCGACCACGCCGCCACGCAGCAGATTACGCTGGTGCAACTCCACAGCCATGATAAACAGCAGCTCGTCACCGTCCACTTCATTACCCAGGTGATCGACCATCAATACCCGGTCACCGTCGCCATCGAGCGCCACACCAACGTCCGCACCAATAGCCAGAACCTTTTCACGCAGGGCGCTCAGGTCGGTAGAACCGACCTGGTCATTGATATTGATACCGTCAGGGCTGGCACCGATCACGCTGACTTCGGCGCCCAGCTCGCGAAACACGCTGGGAGCAACCTTGTAGGTGGCGCCATGGGCGCAGTCCAGAACCATTTTCAGGCCCTTGAAGCTGGTGCTGGTGGGCACGCTGCTCTTGCAGAATTCGATATAACGGCCAGAGGCGTCCTCGACCCGGAATACCTTGCCCAGCGCAGCGGATTCAACCACCTGCATGGGCGCATCGACCAACCGCTCAATCTCCAGCTCGAGACTGTCGGGTAGCTTGCTGCCTGCGGCCGAGAAGAACTTGATGCCGTTGTCGTAGAAGGGGTTATGCGAGGCACTGATGACAATACCGGCATCGGCCTGAAAGGTGCGCGTCAGGTAGGCGATCGCCGGGGTGGGCATCGGGCCAAGCAGCTGCACGTGGGCACCAGCGGCAGACAATCCCGCCTCCAGCGCCGATTCGAACATATAACCGGAAATGCGTGTGTCCTTGCCGATCATCACCCGGCAGGCGCCCTGCTTGCGAAAAGCCATGCCCACGGCCCAGCCCAGCTTGAGTACAAACTCAGGAGTAATCGGGTGGGTACCAACCCGACCGCGTATGCCGTCGGTACCGAAATAACGTTTTTCCATCTGAACCATCCTGGCTGCCTGAGCCTTGTTCTTGGATTTATTGCGGACCGGCGGCCATGACCGCTTCGGTCATGCGCACCACGTCCACGGTCGCGGCTACATCATGTACCCGCAAAATACATACACCGCGCATCACTGCCATTGTCGCCAGTGCCAGCCCGCCAGCCAAACGCTGATCCACTGGGCGATCGAGCAATTGCCCGATCATGCTCTTGCGCGACACGCCAACCAGCAGCGGTAGCCCCTGGGGCTCCAGCAGATGCATGTGGGCAAAGAGTTCGAGATTATGTTCGAGGGTTTTACCGAAACCAAAACCGGGGTCCAGCAGCAAACGCTCACGCGGAATACCAGCCTGCTCGCAAGCCGCTACCCGCTCCTGCAGAAAGGCTCCTACCTCGGCCAGCACCGACACATAATGCGGTTGCTGCTGCATGGTCTGTGGCTCGCCGAGCATATGCATGAGACATACCGGCAAGCCAGTCTGCGCCGCCGCTTGCATAGCGCCGGGGCGCTGCAGGGCGCGCACATCATTGATCAGCCCGGCGCCAGCCGCTGCACTTTCGAGCATGACCTGGGCAGTGCTGGTATCAACTGAAACCAGGGTATCGAAGCGTGCCTTGATGGCTTGCACCACCGGCACCACCCGCTCCAGCTCCTGCTCCGGCGTGACAGGTGCAGCGCCGGGGCGAGTCGACTCGCCGCCGACATCTATCAGCGTAGCGCCCTCGGCGAGCATTTGCTCGACATGGCGCAGCGCCGCATCCAGAGCCTGGAAGCGACCACCGTCAGAAAAGGAATCGGGCGTAGTGTTGAGAATACCCATGACATGGGTACGGGAAAGGTCAAGCTCCCGGTCGCCGCAAGGCAACCGGGAGCTGATTTCAGGCGCGCTCATGACAGATCAGTGCTCGCCTGCGGGACCACCAATCGGGCGACTGTCGTCACGCTTGTCCGAGTCCGCATCTGCGGCTGGCTCGTCGTCCGGCCCGGCATTGGCAGCAGCGCCAGGGCCAGGCTTGTCATCACCCCAGTCCTTGGGCTCGCGGGCCGGTACGCCGTTCATGATGTCATTGATTTGCTCGACATCGATGGTCTCGTACTTCATCAGCGCTTCGGCCATCAGGTCGAGCTTGTCACGGTTGTCCTTGAGGATCTGCTGCGCCGTGGTGTAGCACTCGTCAATGATGCGGCGCACTTCCTGGTCGATCAGCTTGGCCGTCTCACCGGATACACCGGATGCCTGACCACCGCCGCCACGACCCAGGTAGCCCTGATCTTCGTCTTCGCCGTACATCAGCGGACCGAGCTTCTCGGACAGGCCCCACTTGGTGACCATGTTCTTGGCCAGTTGCGTGGCACGCATGATGTCGTTGGAGGCGCCGGTAGTAACACCGTCAAAGCCCAGGGTCATTTCCTCGGCGATACGACCACCGAACAGCGAGCAGATCTGACTGGTCAGTGCCCGCTTGGACAGGCTGTAGCGATCTTCCTCGGGCAGGAACATGGTCACACCCAGTGCACGACCACGCGGAATGATCGACACCTTGTAGACCGGATCATGCTCGGGCACCAGACGACCGACGATGGCATGGCCAGATTCGTGGTAGGCGGTGTTGAGTTTTTCCTTGTCGGACATGACCATGGATTTGCGCTCGGCGCCCATCATGATCTTGTCCTTGGCCATTTCGAATTCTTTCATCTCTACAATACGCTTGCCGAACCGCGCAGCGAAGAGTGACGCCTCGTTGACCAGGTTGGCCAGATCGGCACCGGAGAAGCCAGGGGTACCACGGGCGATATTGGCCGGCACGACGTCATCGCCGAGCGGAACTTTGCGCATGTGCACCTTGAGAATCTGTTCACGACCACGGATGTCCGGCAGACCTACTACTACCTGACGGTCAAAGCGACCGGGACGCAGCAGCGCGGGGTCCAGTACGTCCGGACGGTTGGTCGCGGCGACGACGATGATGCCATCGTTGGCCTCAAAGCCATCCATCTCGACCAGCAACTGGTTAAGGGTCTGTTCGCGCTCGTCGTGACCACCACCCATCCCGGAACCCCGGTGACGGCCGACAGCATCAATCTCGTCGATAAAGATGATACAAGGCGCGTGCTTCTTGGCCTGCTCGAACATGTCGCGCACGCGGCTGGCACCGACACCAACGAACATTTCTACAAAGTCGGAACCGGAGATGGTGAAGAACGGCACCTTGGCCTCGCCAGCTACGGCCTTGGCCAGCAGTGTCTTACCGGTACCCGGCTGACCGACCATGAGTACGCCACGGGGGATATGACCACCCAGGCGTTGGAACTTGCCCGGATCACGCAGGAACTCGACCAGCTCGCTGACTTCTTCCTTGGCCTCGTCACAACCCGCGACGTCGGCAAAGGTGGTTTTGACCTGGTCTTCCGATAGCATCCGCGCTTTGCTCTTGCCGAAGCTCATGGGGCCACCACGGCCGCCCGCCCCGCCCTGCATCTGGCGCATGAAGAAGATAAAGATGGCGATAATGATCAGGATCGGGAAGCTGGCAATCAGCAACTGTGTCCAGATGCTCTGCTGATCCGGCTGCTTGCCTTCGATGATCACATCGTTGTCCAGCAGGTCGCCGATCAGGCCGCTGTCCTGGATAGCCGGGCGCACGGTCTTGAACTGACTGCCATCCCGATTGCGGCCCGAGATCTCGAAACCGTCTACCGTGACCTTCTCAACCTGACGATTCTTCACCAGCTCAAGGAACTGGGAATAATTGAGCGTACTGGTGGTTTCGGTTGAGCTACTGAAGTTGTTCATCACCGTAACCAGTACGGCGGCGATGATCAGCCACAGGATGAGGTTCTTTGCCATGTCGTTCAAATTGCTACCCTCTTGACCCTCTGCCTGTGCAGAAGGGACCTAATTGAGTCTTGAAACACTATGCTTACCTTACACCAGATTGCCGCGAAGCTGCAGTGCAACCTGTGTAACGCACTATGTCGCCTGCTGCGCCATGCGGCGCCAGCAGACGGGCAAAACCGCCACTCTCAACCCTTGAAGCCCCTGCCCAGCAGGTAGGTTTCCCGGGAGCGCCCCCTGGACGCGTCCGGCTTGCGAGTAACAACCTTGTCGAACTGACCACGCATCAGCTTGATGTATTCATCAAAGCCTTCGCCGTGGAATACCTTGATCAGAAAATCACCACCCGGCTTGAGCACTTTCTGCGCCATATCCAGAGCCAGTTCGCACAGATACATGGCCTGCGGCTGATCTACTGCGGGCGTACCACTCATATTGGGGGCCATATCGGAAATAACAAGGTCCAGCGATTCACCACCGATGGCCGCGAGTATCTCCTCGAAGACATTGTCCTCGGTAAAGTCGCCCTGGATAAAGGTTACATCCGGGATACCGTCCATCGGCAAAATATCCGAGGCAACGATACGGCCCTTGTCGCCAATCACCCGGCTCGCGACCTGGGACCAGCCGCCCGGCGCAGAACCCAGGTCGAGCACGGTCATGCCCGGCTTGAGCAGGCGGTCCTTGTCCTGAATCTCGAGCAACTTGTAGCTGGCACGGGAGCGGTAACCATCCCTCTGCGCCTGTTTGACATAGGGATCGTCAAAATGTTCTTTCAACCAGCCTTTGCTGGTCTTCGATTGAGCCACGGAATACCCCATGCAGCGGAACGCGCCGCCTGTTAAACTATCGCCGGTACGGCTAAGACAGCCCGCACCGCATTTATTTCATTTCAATATCGGTAAGCATACAGATCATTATGACCCTCAGCTCAGCGCAGAAGAAAGACTACAAACGTATTGGTCACCACCTCAAGCCGGTGGTTATCGTCAGTGACCAGGGCGCCAGCGAGGGTGTTCTCTCGGAACTGGAGCGCGCCCTGAGCGACCACGAGCTGATCAAGATCCGCATCAGCGTGGCTGACCGCGACACCAAGCAGGCGTTGATCGCGCAGATCTGCAAGGCTACCGGCGCCGAACTGGTACAGGTGATTGGCAAGATGGCGATCATTCTGCGCCTGAACAAGAAGGCCAATCCGAACCTGTCGAACCTGACCCGCTTCAAGAACGCCTGAGCACTCAGGCGGCTTCGTCCGGACGCGGCTGCAATATCAGCACCAGTCCGGCAAAGGCGACGACCAGGTAGGCAAACAACTGCAGATAGTCCGCCTGTGCCACAGGCGGCATAAAGAAGAATACCGCGACCGACACCCCCACCAGCACCAGCAACTGGGCCCGCAGGTCACGCCAGAGGCCACGCCCAAGCACCGCCCAGACCACCAGCAACTGCAGCAACGCACAGACCCCGGCAAAGCCGAGTATCAACGGACGCATATAGCTGGCAATCTCGTTAACCAACAGCGGCGCCAGACCGAGTTGCTGCAGCGCTGGCAGCAGCACAAAGTGCACCGACCAGATGCCGCCGACCCAGAGTGTCTGCGTCAGTTGCCAGGCAATCCGACCACCCCGCAAGGGGCGCGGGGCAACCGACTCGGTCACTTGTGGCTGACCTCAAGGATCTCGTACTCGACCACGCCACCGGGCGTTTTAACCGTGGCCACATCGCCCACTTCCTTGCCGATCAGGGCGCGGGCAATGGGTGAACTGACAGAGATCTTGCCGATCTTGATGTCCGCCTCGTCGTCGCCGACGATCTGATAGACCACTGACTCGTCGGTATCCACGTTAACGATCTCCACGGTAGTACCGAAGATCACCTTGCCGGTCGGCGGTATGCTGGTCACGTCGATAATCTGAGCATTGCCCAGGCGGCCTTCGATATCCCGAACGCGCGCCTCGACCATGCCCTGCTGTTCACGCGCGGCATGGTACTCGGCGTTTTCCTTCAGATCACCCAGCTCACGCGCTTCGGCAATGGCCTGGGTTATCTGTGGACGCATCACGGTTTTGAGATGCTTGAGTTCAGCTTCCAGGGCTTCGGCGCCCTGCTTGGTCATCGGATATTTCATTATCAGATTCCTGCGTGCAGATCCTGGAGGCGGCGTACCGCTTTTTCCGGACCAAATTTCAGTGCCATGCAGATCGCCTCGCCACCAGCCAGGGTAGTCGTGGAGCAGACCTTGTGCTGCAGGGCATTGCGACGAATGGAATAGGAGTCAGCCATCGACTGGCGCCCTTCGGTAGTGTTGATCACCAGGCTGATCTCGTCATTCTTGATCATGTCGACGATATGCGGACGCCCTTCGGTAACCTTGTTGACCCGGCGCACGGCCAGACCGGCAGCGGCTATCACCTTGGCCGTACCACTGGTAGCCACTACCTCGAAGCCCAGATCGATCAGCGCACGGGCCACATCGACCACAAAGGGCTTGTCGTCTTCACGCACACTGATAAAGGCACAACCGCCACTCGGCAGGGTTTCACCTGCGCCCAGCTGGGCCTTGGCAAAAGCTTCGGCAAAGCTGTCGCCGACACCCATGACTTCACCGGTGGACTTCATTTCTGGCCCAAGGATGGGATCAACACCGGGGAACTTGGCGAACGGGAATACCGCTTCCTTGACGCTGAAGTACTTGGGCACCACCTCTTCGGTAAAGCCGACTTCCTTGAGGGTCTTGCCGGCCATGACCCGCGCGGCAATCTTGGCCAGTGACTGGCCGATGCACTTGGACACGAAAGGTACGGTACGCGAAGCCCGCGGATTAACCTCGATGATGTAGATGGTGTCGCCCTGCAGGGCCAGCTGTACGTTCATCAGACCGACCACGCCGAGCTCCAGCGCCATCTTCTTGACCTGATCGCGCATTTCGTCCTGTACGTGGGCCGGCAACGAGTAAGGCGGCAGCGAGCAAGCGGAGTCACCGGAGTGTACGCCGGCCTGTTCGATGTGCTGCATGATCGCGCCGATAACCACGTCGGTACCGTCACAGACGGCATCGATATCCACTTCGATGGCGCAGTTGAGGAAGTGATCCAGCAGCACCGGACTGTCGTTGGACACCTTCACTGCATCGCGCAGGTAACGCTTGAGTTCTTCTTCCTGGTATACGATTTCCATTGCCCGACCGCCCAATACGTAGGAGGGACGCACTACCAGTGGGTAGCCAATCTTGCCGGCGGCGCGGATGGCTTCATCTTCGCTGCGTACGGTGGCGTTCGGCGGCTGAATCAGGTTCAGGCGCTCAACCATCTGTTGGAAACGCTCACGGTCTTCAGCGCGGTCAATGGCTTCCGGGCTGGTACCGATGATCGGCACACCGGCCTCTTCCAGGGCACGCGCCAGCTTCAGCGGGGTTTGCCCGCCGTACTGTACGATCACGCCCTTGGGCTGCTCGACCCGGACGATTTCCAGCACGTCTTCCAGGGTTACCGGCTCGAAGTACAGGCGGTCGGAAGTGTCGTAGTCAGTGGAGACGGTTTCCGGGTTGCAGTTGACCATGATGGTCTCGTAACCGTCTTCACGCATCGCCAGCGCCGCGTGCACACAGCAATAGTCGAATTCGATACCCTGACCAATGCGGTTCGGACCGCCACCCAGGACCATGATCTTGTCACGGCTGCTGGGGTTGGCTTCGCACTCTTCTTCATAGGTCGAGTACATGTAAGCGGTGTCTGTAGCGAACTCCGCGGCGCAGGTATCCACCCGCTTGTAGACCGGGAACACCTTGAGCTTGTGACGGTAGCGACGCAGGCTCTTCTCGCTGACGGCCAGCAATTCGGCCAGGCGCGTGTCGGAGAAACCCTTGCGCTTGAGACGGAACATCAGGTCGTGGTCGATATCGGCCAGACCCAGGGTCTTGATGCGCTCCTCGTCCTTGATCAGGTCTTCGATCTGCACCAGGAACCAGGGATCAATCTTGGTCAGATCGAAGATCTGTTCCATGCTCATACCGAAACGGAAGGCGTCAGCCAAATACCAGATACGGTCAGCACCGGGCACGGTCAGTTCACGCGTCAGGTCAGTCTTGGCGTCGGTCGCGGCCAGATCCACCTTGGGATCGAAACCACTGACGCCGACTTCCAGCCCGCGCAGAGCTTTCTGCAGGGATTCCTGGAAGGTCCGGCCAATAGCCATGACCTCACCGACAGATTTCATCTGGGTGGTCAGGCGCGCATCGGCACTGGGGAATTTCTCGAAGGCGAAACGCGGGATCTTGGTCACCACGTAATCGATCGACGGCTCAAAGGATGCAGGCGTGCGACCGCCAGTAATATCGTTCTGCAGCTCGTCGAGGGTGTAACCCACAGCCAGCTTGGCGGCGATCTTGGCGATCGGGAAGCCGGTAGCCTTGGATGCCAGCGCCGAGGAGCGCGATACCCGCGGGTTCATCTCGATCACCACCATGCGGCCATCGACCGGGTTGATACCGAACTGCACGTTGGAGCCACCGGTTTCCACACCGATCTCACGCAGTACCGCCAGCGAGGCGTTCCGCATGATCTGGTACTCCTTGTCGGTCAGCGTTTGTGCTGGTGCGACAGTGATGGAGTCACCGGTGTGTACGCCCATGGGGTCGAAGTTCTCGATCGAGCAGACGATGATGCAGTTGTCCTTTTTGTCGCGGACCACTTCCATCTCGTACTCTTTCCAGCCGATCAGCGATTCGTCGATCATCAGCTCCTTGGTCGGTGACAGGTCCAGACCACGGGTGCAGATCTCTTCGAACTCTTCACGGTTGTAGGCAATACCACCACCGGTGCCGCCCATGGTGAAGGACGGACGAATAATGCACGGGAAGCCAACCTGATCGAGAACCTTGTACGCCTCTTGCATGTCGTGGGCGATACCTGAAACCGGGCAATCCAGGCCGATGGATTTCATCGCCTTGTCGAACCGAGAACGGTCTTCGGCCTTGTCGATGGTGTCGGCGTTGGCGCCGATCATTTCAACGTTGTACTTCTCCAGCACACCGTACTTTTCCAGATCCAGCGCACAGTTCAGCGCGGTCTGGCCGCCCATGGTCGGCAGCACTGCATCGGGACGCTCCTTGGCAATGATCTTTTCAACCGTTTGCCATTTGATCGGCTCGATATAGGTCGCGTCAGCCATCGACGGATCAGTCATGATCGTGGCTGGGTTGGAGTTCACCAGAATGACGCGAAAGCCTTCTTCCTTCAGGGCTTTGCAGGCCTGGGCGCCGGAGTAGTCAAATTCGCAGGCCTGACCAATCACGATGGGGCCAGCGCCGAGGATGAGAATACTTTTGATGTCTGTACGTTTTGGCATAGTCGTCTACAAATCCTTGGGGAGCTCAGCGGCTTTTCGCCATAGCCTCGATGAAACGGTCAAAAAGCGGCTCGACATCATGCGGGCCGGGGCTCGCTTCCGGGTGACCCTGGAAGCTGAACGCAGCTTTATCGGTGCGCTCAATGCCCTGCAATGTGCCGTCAAACAGCGACTTGTGGGTGACCCGCAGGTTGGCTGGCAGGGACGCTTCGTCTACCGCAAAGCCATGATTCTGGCTGGTGATCATCACCACGCCGGTATCCAGATCCTGGACCGGGTGGTTGGCACCGTGGTGGCCGTGGCCCATCTTCATGGTCTTGGCACCGGAGGCCAGCGCCAGCAGTTGGTGGCCCAGGCAGATACCAAAGACCGGGATATCGGTTTCCAGCACTTCACGAATAGCCTTGATCGCATAATCGCAGGGCTCCGGGTCACCCGGGCCATTGGCCAGGAACACACCATCGGGCTGCATAGCCAACACTTCAGGGGCTGGCGTCTGCGCCGGCACCACGGTCAGGCGGCAACCGCGAGCGACCAGCATGCGCAAAATGTTGTATTTGACGCCGTAATCGAAGGCCACCACGTGGTAGGGCAAGTCGGCATCGGCAATTTCCGCATGGCTGTCGGTGGCCAGATCCCAGACGCTTGAGCGCCACTGGTAGGCCTGCTTGACACTGACCTCCTTGGCCAGGTCCATGCCCTTGAGCCCGGGGAAGCTGCGCGCATGCTCCAGCGCCAGCTCTTCGCTGATGTTGTCACCAGCCATGATGCAGCCGTTCTGCGAACCTTTCTCGCGCAGGATGCGGGTCAGGCGCCGAGTATCGATCCCGGCGATGGCCACAACATTGTTGTCGCGCAGGTAGGCATCCAGTGGCTGCTTGTTACGCCAGCTGCTGGCCAGCAGCGGCAGGTCACGAATTACCAACCCGGCAGCATGCACCCGATCAGACTCGACGTCTTCAGGTGTGACACCGGTGTTGCCGATGTGCGGATAGGTCAGGGTAACGATCTGGCGAGAGTAGGAAGGATCGGTGAGGATCTCCTGATAACCGGTCATGGCCGTGTTGAAAACGACCTCGCCGACGCTGTGGCCGTCGGCGCCGATGGCCTCACCACGGAAAATACTACCGTCGGCAAGGGCTAGAATGGCTGGCTTGGACAAGAAAACCTCCGATAGACTGACACATTTTTACCAAACGCGGGCTGCACAAAAGCGGGAATGAGGTGCTTAACACTTCATCCCGCCGCAATGCATTGTCAGATGCGCGCTGAATAGACAGATTAGCCCGTAATTGTAACGACTTGCGGCGACAATATCCAGACCGTTCGCCCCATGCCGAAGAACCCAAAGGGCGACTTTTAATGGTTATATTTTATCTGCCGGGCCAACTGTGATAAAACTGCTGCTGAAACATGAAGGCTGACACTGCCGGATCTCATATATGCCCTGGAAGACTCGCGCAAATGGACTCACAACCAGGCTGTGATGGCTCTAAAACAACAAAAAGGACTCGGGGATTACACCATGGTATTGCACCTGAAACGCTTCCTTGTGCTGACATTGCTGTGCTTGGCATCCGTTGCTCACGCTGATGTTCAGCGCTTGCAGGCCCTGCATGAGCTGCGCAGCGAAGGCTATACCGCCAGCACTTATTTGCTGATCGACAATAATTTGTTCGAACGCATACGTGAGCCAGGCAATAAAGAAACCTACGTCACGGCGCTGGCCGAGATGAGCCGCCTCATCTCGCAGATGGGCAATCCCGATGACCTGCGTACCCTGTTCGCCAACTTCGAGACCCTGACCAGCGAGCTGCAGGACGTAAGCGGTGACGAGGCGCATTACAACCTGGCTACGGTCAACCGCATCATGCAGGCGCACGGCCAGTTCGACCGCCTGGTCGCCACCCGCTACGAGCAGGCCGCCGAAGGCATTACTGATGAAATACTCCTCACCCTGAACCAGCAGAGCATCGAGACCAGCCAGATACTGACGCTGTATCAGAACAATATGTTCAGCTCGGTGGGTATCTACTTCCTGGATAACCAGGACGGCTTGTTCGATATGCTCGATAAAAGCATTACCCAGCGTGCCGCCAAGCTCAGAACGCTGATCCCAGAGCAGGCCGAGACTTTTGGTCGCCTGGAGCGCCAGTACGCCTTTATCCAGCCGCGCCTGCAAAACCCGCTGGAAAACTGGGTACCAACCATCGCCGCCTTTTATCTGCAGCGCAATATACAGACTCTGAACAACCTCGCCCGGGAGCAGGGGCGCGCAGGGCGCTGAAACCAGCCGAACAAAAAAAGGCAGTGACACCTGGGTGTCACTGCCTTTTTTATGCCCGAGGATCAATCAATCCTTGAGCGACAGCACATCCTGCATATCGTAGAGGCCTGGACCGCGCAGACCAACCCACAGCGCCGAGCGAACCGCACCCTTGGCGAAGGTCATGCGACTGGAAGCCTTGTGGGTAATCTCCACCCGCTCACCCTCGGTAGCGAAGAGCACGGTATGATCGCCGACCACATCCCCTGCGCGCACCGTGGCAAAGCCAATAGTGTCGCGCTCGCGGGCACCGGTCTGACCCTCACGGCCATAGACCGCGACCTTGTTCAGATCCCGACCCAGCGCATCAGCAACCACTTCACCCATACGCAGCGCAGTACCCGAGGGCGCATCGACCTTGTGCCGGTGATGCGCTTCGATGATCTCGATATCTGCCTCATCGCCCATGACCCGCGCGGCCATATCCAGCAGCTTGAGACAGAGATTGACGCCAACACTGAAATTGGGCGCAAAGACCACCGGAATATCGCCTGAGGCGGCGACCAGCAACTGCTTTTGCTCATCGGTAAAACCGGTAGTGCCTATGACCATGGCCTTGCCTGCTTCCCGGCACAGGGCCAGATTGACCAGGGTACTGCTTGGGTGAGTGAAGTCGATCAACACATCGAATTCACCCAATACGCTGCGCAGATCCCCGACCACTGCCACACCGTTACGGCCAACACCCGCCAGCTCACCGGCATCGGCACCGACCAGCGTGCTTTCCGGCCGCTCAATGGCCGCACTAAGAATGGCACCTTCAGCCTGGGCAACCGCCTCGATAAGGGTCTTGCCCATGCGTCCGGCCGCCCCTATCACCGCTATCCGTGTCATGCGCGACTCCGATCAGAATTTCATGTCTTCAAAAAAGTTCTTCACACCGTTGAACCAGCTCTTGGCCCGCGGCGATTGGTCTGACCCTTCAGCCTGCAGGGTTTCCCGCAGCTCTTGAATCAACTCGCGCTGACGCTTGGTCAGGTTGACCGGGGTTTCGACCACCACCCGACAGAGCAGATCACCAGCAGAACCGCCGCGCACCGGCACCACACCCTTGCCGCGCAAACGGAACAGCTTGCCGGTCTGTGCGCCTTCCGGAATCTTCAGCTTGACCCGGCCATCCAGGGTCGGCACTTCCAGCTCGCCACCAAGGGCTGCATCGGCAAAGCTGATTGGCACTTCGCAGTACAGGTTTTTGCCATCACGCTGGAAGATCTTGTGCTCGCGTACCGAGACCACCACATAGAGGTCACCCGCCGGGCCGCCATGCACACCCGCCTCGCCCTCACCTGCCAGGCGAATCCGGTCACCGGTATCGACGCCTGCAGGCACCTTGACCGACAGGGTCTTCTGCTCTTCAACCCGGCCGTGACCATTACAGTCACCGCAAGGATCAGTGATCATCTTGCCGGTACCGTGGCAACGTGGACAGGTCTGCTGCACCGAGAAGAAACCCTGCTGCATGCGCACCTGGCCATGACCACCACAGGTGGTACAGGTAACCGGCTGGGTGCCCTTCTTGGCGCCGCTGCCATCACAGGTCTTGCACTCGACCAGGGTCGGTACGCGGATGGTCACTGTGGTGCCGCGCACAGCCTCCTCCAGGTCCAGCTCCAGGGTGTAACGCAGATCGCTACCACGCTGGACATTGGAACGCCCACCGCGACCACCACCGCCGCCACCGAAGATGTCGCCGAATACATCGCCGAAAATATCCGAGAAGTTGCCGCCACCAAAACCGGCGCCGCCGCCACCCATGTTCGGGTCAACCCCGGCATGGCCGTACTGGTCGTATGCGGCGCGCTTTTGCGCATCGGTTAGCACTTCGTAGGCCTCGTTGGCCTCCTTGAACTTCTCGATTGCGCCTTCATCATCCGGGTTACGGTCCGGGTGGTATTTCATTGCCAGGCGGCGGTAAGCCTTTTTCAGCTCCGCCTCGCTGGCGCCGCGCTCGACACCCAGCACCTCGTAAAAATCACGCTTGGCCATCGTTCAGGTTTCCTTTACCGGGACGCTTTGCCTGCCCCTGTTACACAAACGGCAACGCGGGAATAGCTCCCGCGTTGCCCGGTAATGACCCGTCACGCCCGCAAAAGCGGGCGT
>JBKBSI010000260.1:0-4189 GCA_046291745.1 Pseudomonas sp.
TGCCGAGTATCGCAACAGTCTGGGCCGGGTAATCCCCCAGCGGGTTATTGATCGACCGCCGTCGGCGGAGCTGGCGCCTGATCAGAAAGACGAGGATTCTTTGCCGGCCTACCCGGTGCTCGATGAGATACTGCGTTTGTATGTCGAACACGACCTGTCTGCCAGTGCCATTGTCGAGGCGGGATTTGATCCTGAGCAAGTTGGCAAGGTCATTCGCTTGGTGGACCGCAACGAGTACAAGCGCAGGCAAGCAGCGGTGGGCACGCGCGTCACCCAGCGAGGCTTTGGACGCGATCGGCGTTATCCGATCACTTCTGGCTGGTCAGTGGAAGATTGATAATAGCCCCTGCAAGCGGCTAATAAAAAAAGCCGCCCAAGCCAGATAGGCGAGGGCGGCTTTTTTAATACGCTGGCTTTTAGTCGAACAGCCCGAAGGTGATTCGACTCCACAGCGAACGGCGCGGCTGCTGGCTGGGAGCTCGTATTTCTCTGGGCAGCGCGGCAACGGCGTTGTCGTACTGTTGCTGCATCTCGCGTTCCATTTGCGAGCCACCGCGCATTGACGGCGGGGTCAGGACCCGGTCGGACAGGCCTGCGGCCATCCGGCGTAGACGCCCAGCCTGTTGCTGCGAGGGTTCCACGTGGTGCCGGAACTCACCGTTACGCAGGCTAGGGTGTTCAGGGTAGTTGCTCTGCAGCGTCGCCAGTGCGGTGCTGGCCAGGTCGTCCATATCCAGTCGCTGGTAGCCTTCAACCATTAGCGCCAGGCCGTCGGCAACTGACGGGGTTTGCTGAAAGTTCTCGACGATATAGCGTCCGCGATTGGCTGCGGCCAAGTTGGCCTGGCGCGTAAGGTAATAATGCCCGACGTTGACATCATAGGCCGCCAGCAGGTTGCGCAGGTAGACCATGCGCTGGCGGGCATCCGGTGCGTAGCGGCTGTCGGGATAGCGGCTGACCAGTTGTGCGAACTCGTTGAACGAGTCACGGGCAGCACCCGGATCACGTCGGGTCATATCCAGCGGCAGAAAGCGCTCGAACAGACCCCGGTCCCTGGTAAAGGACGTCATGCCGCGCATGTAGTAGGCGTAGTCGACGTTCGGATGCTGGGGGTGCAGCCGGATAAAGCGGTCAGCAGAAGCCTTGGCCGCTTCCGGCTCGGCGTTCTGGTAGTAGGCATAGATCAGTTCGAGCTGAGCCTGCTGGGCAAAACGACCAAAGGGGTAGCGTGACTCAATGGCCCGAAGCTTTTCGATGGCTGCGCTGTAGCTTCTGCCATCCAGATCCTGCTGGGCGCCCTGGTAGAGCTCAGTTTCGCTGAGTGACTCGTCTAGTACTGCATTGGATGAGCAAGCCGCCATAAAGGCCAGCACCGCGACCAGCACAAGGTGTTTCATCGACATAGTTGATATCCGGATGGGCGACCGCAGGCTGTTGCCAACTAGGCCGTCCTGTTATAGTTGGGTCTCGTTTACAGGCCGCCGACAGACTCGGCAAGTGCCTTCAAAGAAGCCGTATTTAACCACAGCGCAGAGCCGAATCCAAAAAGGATTGCGCTTTGCCATTGCGCCCCGGCGCCTGCCAGTGAGTTCCGAATGTCCGATCGTATCCGCATGTCTGCACTGGTCACCCCCGAAAGCGGCGGTCAACGCCTAGACCAGGTGGCCGCCCAGTTGTTCCCCGAGCACTCGCGATCGCGTTTGCAGACCTGGATCAAGGACGGCAGTTTGACCCTGGATGGCCGCACCGTGCGGCCGCGGGATACCGTTTATGGCGGTGAAAAGGTCGAGCTGGATGCTGAGCGAGAAATACAGGGTGATTGGCAGCCTGAAGCTATAGCGCTGGATGTTATCTATGAAGATGAGGCGCTGTTGGTCATCAACAAGCCCGCCGGTCTGGTAGTGCACCCTGCGGCAGGTCACCAGGATGGCACCCTGCTTAACGCGTTGTTGCATCATGCCCCCGAGCTGGCCAAGGTGCCGCGCGCCGGCATCGTGCATCGCCTGGACAAGGACACTACCGGTCTGATGGTGGTGGCCAAAACGCTGGAAGCCCAAACCGATCTGGTCAACCAGTTGCAGGCGCGCACAGTTACCCGTGAGTACGAATGTGTGGTGGTCGGGGTGATGACTGCGGGCGGCAAGGTCGACCAGCCAATTGCCCGGCACGGCACCAACCGGCAGAAAATGGCGGTGATGGTCGGCGGCAAACAGGCGGTGAGTCATTATCGGGTGATCAGTCGCTTCCGTGCGCATACCCACGTCAAGGTCAAGCTGGAGACCGGGCGTACGCATCAGATTCGCGTCCATATGAGCTATATCAATTACCCCCTGGTGGGCGATCAGACCTATGGGGGGCGGCTGCGTATCCCGGCGGGCGCCACTCCGGAGCTGATTGCCATGCTTCGCGAATTCCCCCGCCAGGCGCTGCATGCCAGACGCCTGGAGCTTGAGCATCCCGTCGACGGCCGCCACATGGCCTGGGAAGTGGGCCGACCTGAAGATATGCAGCAGCTACTGGCGCTGTTGCGTGAAGATGGTGAGCTGGCTGAATGAAGCCTGAGTGGCTGCAGGCCGACTGGCCCGCGCCGGAATGGGTGCGCACCTGCGTAACCACACGGCAGTTAGGTAGCAGCCAGGGACCGTGGAAAGGTTTTAACCTGGGCGACCATGTAGGTGATGATCCCGTGCATGTGGCAGCCAATCGCGCCGAACTGGCGCGTGAGCTGGGTTGTCGCCCTGCCTGGTTGACTCAAACGCACAGCACCGATGTAGTGCTGGCTGACTCGGCAGTGACTGCCGAGGCGGATGCGCTGTGGACAGAACAGCCTGGTGTGGCCTGCACCATCATGACCGCCGATTGCTTGCCGGTACTCTTCTGTGACCGTGCTGGCACGCGTGTGGCAGCGGCCCATGCTGGTTGGCGCGGACTGCTCTCAGGTGTGCTGGAAAATACTCTGCAGGCACTGGCTGCTAGGCCGCAAGACGTTCTGGCCTGGTTGGGGCCAGCAATCGGTCCACAGGCCTTCGAGGTCGGTGGCGAGGTACGCGCGGCCTTTATCGAGGCTGATGCGCAGGCCGCCAGCGCCTTCGTTCCCTCCGCTCGAGCAGGGCACTATCTGGCTGATATCTATCTGTTGGCCTGGCAACGCCTGCAGGCGCAGGGCGTCACAGCGGTCTACGGTGGCGGCTATTGCACGTTCAATGACCCGCTGCGTTTCTACTCCTATCGCCGCGACGGCCAGACCGGCCGTATGGCTTCGCTGATCTGGTTGCAGCCACGCTCAGCCCAGGCCTAATTGGCGCGGCATACACGGCGTTCCCGGGAAGGCCGAGTTCCACCTCGGCCAGCGGAGCTCGTCGCAGACGTTGCTGTGTCGAGCTGGAACTCGACACTCCCAGGCGGCAACTTCGAGCTACTGGTTGAAGCTGCGATCCTGGGAAGACCAAGCTCCATCTCGGGCAGCGGTGTCTCCAAGTAAAGACTGTCAATCCGACAATATTTTGACTTTTGTCAATTTTCCGGCCTTGAAAGACGGCTAATCACCCCTATTTATAGTCCATACTCAATGAAAGTCATCGCCAGCCATGTAGCGGGCGATCATCAAGACAGGATGGAACAACCATGCGTATTGATCGCTTTACCAGCAAACTCCAGATGGCACTGTCCGATGCCCAGTCTTTGGCAGTGGGCCGTGATCACAATCAGATAGATCCTCTACATCTGATGCTGGCCTTACTTGACCAGCAACAAGGTTCAATCAAACCGCTGCTGCGCCAGGTCGGCTTCGATGCCAATGCCCTGCGCGCTGCCCTGGTGGATGCGCTGGACAAGCTGCCAACTATCAGTGACCCGACCGGCGACGTGAATCTGTCCCAGGATCTGGCGCGCCTGTTCAATCAGGCGGATCGTCTGGCGCAGCAGCATAACGACCAGTTTATTTCCAGCGAGCTGCTACTGCTGGCGGCGATGGAGGGCAACACGGCCCTGAGCAAGATACTGCTTGGCCAGGGCGTATCGAAAAAAGCCCTGGAAAACGCCATCAGCAATCTGCGTGGCGGCGAGTCGGTGAATGATCAGAACGCCGAGGAATCCCGCCAGGCGCTGGACAAGTACACCGTGGATCTGACCAAAAAGGCCGAGGAGGGCAAGCTCGACCCAGTGATTGGTCGGGATGACGAAATTCGCC
>JBKBSI010000261.1:0-4135 GCA_046291745.1 Pseudomonas sp.
AATCGGTCAATTCAGGCAGGGTCAGGTTATCGCTGACCAGGTTCCACCAGATGATCACATCCTGGTTGGCGTCAAGCTTCTGCACCTCGGGCGGATCCGCCTCCACCGGCAGATTGCCGAGAATGCCGGAGACCCGGTCACGAATATCGTTGGCCGCCTCGTTGATATCCTTGTTGATCGAGAAACGAATGGTTATCTGCGAGCGGCCGTCTTCGCTGCGCGACTCGATATACTCGATACCCTCGATCCCGGCAATGCGCTCCTCGATTACCTGGGTGATCTGCGAGTCGATGATGCTGGCCGCGGCACCCACATAGTTGGTTTCAACGGTGACCACCGGGGGATCAATATCCGGGTACTCACGTAGCGGCAACATGCTGTAGGCCACCAGCCCAAAGATCACCAGCAAGAGTGCCAGCACAGTGGCGAATACCGGGCGTTTGACCGAGACGTCGGAAAGAATCATGGGCTACTCCGCAGTCTGGCTTATTGGTCGGATGACAAGATGGACTTGGGCGATTCGCCGATGGCCAGCTCCGCCTTGATACGTATCTCCTGGGCGGGCTGGGTGCGGAAGTTGCCATGGGTTATCACCCGCTGCCCTTCCTCCAGCCCTTCCAGCACCTCGACCTGTCCGGGCTGACGCCGACCGATGACCACTTCACGGCGTTCAGCCTGCACTGTCTCGCCGTCGTCTACCGCCAACATGACGAATTGGCTGCTGCCCATCGGCATCAACGCCTCCTCTGGAATCACCAGCGCCTCACGCTCACGGCTTTTCAACAGCACCGACATGAGCATGCCGGGCTTGAGTTGGCGTTGCGGGTTGTCGATCAGGGCGCGTACTCGCACCGAGCGGGTCACACGATCCACTTCATTGTCCAGGTGGGCTACCTGGCCCTCAAAGCGCTCGTCCGGATAGGCACGGGTGGTGGCGATAAGTTGTTGGCCCGGGGCAACCTGGGCCATAAGGGTTTCAGGCAGGCGAAAATCCAGCTTCATCACCGAATCGTCGTGCAGAGTTGCTACCGGCATACCCGGCGTCAGCAGAGTGCCGACACTGACCTGGCGCAGGCCCACCACACTATCGAAGGGTGCGCGTACCAGGCGATCGGCAAGCCGCGCTTCAACCGCCTTGAGGCGCGCATCGGCAAGGTTGAACTCACGCTCGCGGTTATCCAGTTCCTGCCGGGCCAGCACCTGGCTATCCGACAACTGCCGCGCGCGCTGCAACTGCCGCTGGGCGTCAGCTCGGGCTACGCGGGCCTCTTCCAGTTGCGCCAGTTGCTCACGGTTGGTCAACTCCACCAGTACATCTCCAGCACTCAGACGCTGCCCGTCGTCAAAACGCACGGCCGAGATCACTTCGGTGATGTTGGATGTCACTATGGCGGTTTCATTTGCATACAAGGTGCCCAGCGCTTCGACATCGTCAGTCAGCGTCTGGCTTTCTACCCGGGACACCACAACCTGCAACGGGCCTTGTTGAGCCGACAGCACACCGCCACACAAAACACCTAGCACTACGACCACGGCCTTGGGAAAGATGGACATCCTTGACGTTCCTGTTTGCAAGGGTTCACGACGGCAACCTGCCGGGCCCTTTCCTTGCGGAAATGAGACGCACAGGCGTTCTGCTAGCCGCAATGATGCAGTGCAGAGCGAAATTTGCCCAGCGGGAATTCCTACAGGATGTGACGGCAAGTGTTGCAACAAGGCGTTGCGGCAGGGGTTGCGGCGTCGAGGGACGACGCCGCAATGTTGCTCTAGTCGTTGAAAGTCTCTTTGAGCAACTGGTGCATGGCCTGGAAGGAGCGCTCGGCCACCACAGGATGGTACTCCGCCTGACCAGCCATATTGGCAGTGGGATCGGTAAAGGAGTGCACAGCGCCACCGTAGCTGATCAGTTGCCAGTCCACACCAGCTTCGCGCATTTCCGTCTCGAAGGCCTGTACCTGTTCGGCAGGCACGTAGGGATCATCGGCGCCATGCAGCACCAGAACCGGGGTCTTTATTGCCTTGGCGTCAGCCGGATCCGGCGTATCCAGGTTGCCATGGAAGGACACCACCGCGCCGATTTCCGTCCCGGAACGGGCCAGCTCAAGCACAGTACCGCCGCCAAAACAGAAACCGATAGCAGCCAGCTTGCTGGCATCCAGTGCGACCTCTTCCTGCGCCTTGAACACATCCAGTGCGGCATTGACCCGCTTGCGCATCAGCGCCCGGTCAGAGCGCACCAGGGTTGCTTCCTTGCCCGCCTGTTCGGCATTCTCCGGACGGATGTCCTTGCCGTACATATCGGCGACAAATACCACGTACTCCGAACCACCGGCACGATAGGCCTTCTTCGCCGCGTTCTCGGTCACGCCCATCCAGTTGGGCACCATAAGAATGCCCGGACGCGCTTCGCTAGTAGCAGCGTCGTATACCAGCATGCCTTCATAGGGCTTACCATCGATTTCATAGGCGACCGATTTGACCACCATATCTGCCTGGGCCATACCCGCGGCTCCCATTATCAGTAGGCTTGTCAGGATTTTTTTCATTCAACAGTTCCTTATCAAGTTATGGACTAACGCTACAGCTTAGCCCCTTATCCATTACTTCAACCCCGGTGGGTTACATCTTGTTTTACATCACTTTCTTACATCGCTTCTCTTAAATCACTTCAACATCTAACTGCTGCTCCGGCATCTCGGCCGGAACAGGTGCGGCCAAGGGCAAGGGCGACAAACACAGATCGCGCTCGAACAGCAGACCCGTCTTGATACCCGCTACGGTTCGCAGCGCTTGCCGACGACTGAAGGGTACGGCGTTGGCCAGCCGGAACGCCCAATCCCGCACCGACCCATACCCGCTCTGGTCCGACTGAAACAAGGGCGTAAGAAGGCGACTGGCAAGCTGATAAAAACCCAGGTGTGCCCGGCGCCGCCGTGAATAGCCGGCAAAGGCTTCCACCACGCAGGACTCTCTGTGCACCGCGGCAGCCAGCTCCCAGCCGTCGATCAGCGCCAGGTTAGCGCCCTGCCCCAACTGCGGGCTCATGCCATGCGCGGCATCGCCGATAACGGCCACGCGACCATGGTTCCAGCGCTGCATGCGTACATCGGCATAGACCGCAAACTGCAATTGCTCGTGTTGCTGCAAGGGCGCCAGAACCTTTTCGGTTTGCGGCCACAGGCCAGATACCTGGTCTTTCCAGGCCTGCAACGGCTGGCCTTGCCACTGCCGATGCTCGGCTATCTTCAGACTCCAGAAGAAGCTTAGGCAGGGGTCGTCTGTACCTGGCAGCAAGCCGCTTGGCATCAGACCTATCATCACCCGTGCGTTTTCGTAATGCTGCATCAATGCGGGTGTCTGTAGCACTTGCGGGGCAGTAGTGATATGCCAGAGCGCGCCCCAGGGATAGGCTTTGACCGACTGCCTGACCGGCAGCTTGGCGCGTAACCGGGACTGCGTGCCGTTTGCTATTACTAACCCGTCAAAACCAGCGTGGCTTCCCCCGCCCACCAGCTCGACCCGCAACTGGCTGGCACAGGGATCGCTGAAATCACAGATTTCAGCGCCGTGCAGGATCTCAACACCGGCCGCCAGCGCGGCCTGGTAAAGCACCTGCAGCAAATTGCCGCGATGCACACCGAGACCATGGGCATCCTCTTCCAGTGCCGCATAACTGACATCCATAACCAGCCGCCCATGCTGATTACGCCCGTCCAGCCGGTCTACCCGTGACGCCCTAGCACTCACCTGCCCCCGCAGGCCCAGGGCATCGAGCACGCGGATACCGCTGGGTTGCAGGAGGATGCCAGCACCCAGGGCACGGGGTTCAGGAGAGCGTTCAAACAGGGTTACCCGGTGCCCGAGCCGGGCCAGGGTGATGGCGGCAGTCAGTCCGGCGGTACCGCTACCGGCAATGGCAAAGTGTCGTGCGGGCATCCTGCCCTCCCGAAGTCAGAAGTTGCCAGAGCATACTGCGATTTGGACTCTGTATCCAACCTGCATCAAGGCTGCGTGCAACCCGGGGCGCACAAAAAAAGCCCCCTGGCTTGAAAGCGAAGGGGGCTTTTTCTACAGCGGATTACTTGCTGAGCTCTACCAGCAAAGCATTCAGGCGTTTAACGTAAGCGCCTGGATC
>JBKBSI010000262.1:0-4080 GCA_046291745.1 Pseudomonas sp.
CGCGGATCAGTTCGGCATTGGTCGGGCCTTCGCTGATAATGGTGTCGAGCGTTTCGTTGATCACCTCCAGCGCCAGCGGCACCTGGTCGGTGCGGGTCTGCATATTGATCGTGAAGGGCCCGTTCACCTGCATCGGAGAAAAGCTGCTGTTCACGGAGTAGGACAGACCACGGCTTTCGCGGATCTGCTCCATCAGCCGGGAGCCGAAACCAGAGCCAAGTATCTGATTGCCCACATAGAGCGCGACATAGTCAGCAGACTGGCGATCTACCCCGTGCTGGCCGACCAGAATATGCGTCTGCTGTGAGTTGAATGGCAGATGCTGGTGACCAGCGCCAACCGGCTCGGGCTGGGCTATCGGCTCAGCCGCAGGCCCTGCGGGCAGAGCTCTGGACAGCTTGGCGGCAATGCGTTCGGCGCGTTCCCGGTCAATATCGCCGACCATGGAGATCACGCTATTGCCCGCACTGTAGTACTGCTGGTGGAAGCGCTCCAGGTCTTCACGGGTCAGCTCGGCCAGGCTCTGGGCTTCACCATCGGGCAAGGCGCCGTAGGGGTGCTGTGGGTACAGGGCCTTCCAGAAGGCCTCGGAACCCAGTGCGGCCGGGCTTTGCAGGCGCCGTTGCAGACTTGCCAGCTGTTGGTTGCGCAGTCGCTCAAAGGCATCCTCGGGGAAGCTCGGCGCGCTGATCACCTGGGTAAACAGCGCCAGCGCCGGGTCGAGCTTGTCCAGGCTGTTCAAGCTGCGCAGGCTGGCCAGCCCCATATCCCGGTGCGAACTGTTGTCGAAACTCGCGCCCAGACTTTCAAAGCCGATGGCGATGTCGGTGGCATCCTTGTTACCGGTGCCTTCGTTGAGCATGGCGTTGGTCATGCTGGCCAGCCCCGCTTGTTCGCCATCGCGCGAGGCGCCTGCGGCAAACAGCACCTGCAGATCCAGCATCGGCAACTCTTCTGCCTGCATGAAATAGACTCGCGCGCCTTCATCGGTCACCCAGTGCTGCAGGTCCAGGCTGCGGCGCGCGGGCGCCTGATCCAGGTTCTGGGTTTGCAGGCTGGTTAGCGGCGGCAAGGCCGGAAGCTCAGGATCGACGTCGGGCACGCTGATCAGGGTGGTATCCCTGTCGACCTTGGGCGCCGGGGCGGGTTGCATGATGGTCTTGTTCAGCAAGATGCCGATGATCAGCGACAGTACTGCCAGCGCCAGCAACCAACGCAACGGAGAAATGGATTTACTGGCCATCAGTCGGCTCCTCCTGGCGGTTGGGGATAACATGTGCCCGGGTCAGGCGCTCTCTGGTCAGGTAACGCTGTGCCACCTGGGAGATCTGTTCGGGGGTTACCGCTTCCAGCGCGGCGGTATCTTCGTCGAGCAGGGTCCAGGGCAGGCCGACACTTTCCAGCCGACCAATCAGGTTGGCCTGGTGGGTAATGCTGTCCTGGGCGTAGGTCTGGCTGGCGATCATCTGGGTTTTCACGCGGCTCAGCTCGGCGCTATCAGGCGGGTTGCTCTTGAGCTCGTCGATCTCGGCCCAGAGCGCCCGTTCCAGGTCCTCCAGGGAAATGTTGCGGGCCTGGTTGGGTATGCCACTTAACAGAAACAGGCTGTCGCCACGGTTGAAGGCGCTATAGCTGGCCGACGCCGAGGTGGCAGTGGCGGTGCCGCGTTCCAGTCGGCTGGCCAGGCGGGCACTGTAGCCGCCATCCAGTACACCGCTGAGCAGGCGCAGGGCATAGACTTCCCAGGCCTCGTCGACGGTATTCAGGCTGGGCACATTGAAGCCCATGATCAGGCTGGGCAGTTGCACGTCAACTTCGATGCTGACCTGGCGCTCGGCACCCCCGGGGATGTCCAGCGGCAGCTTCTCTGCAGGCACCGGGCCTGCCGGAATGGGAGCAAAAAAGCGCTCTACCATGGGTTTGGCCTGCTCCAGGGTGACGTCGCCGACAATCACCAGAATGGCATTGCCTGGCTGGTAATAGGTGTCATACCAGGCGCGCAGGTCGGCCACCGTGAGGCGTTCGATATCGTGCATCCAGCCAATCACCGGCTGGCGGTAGGGGCTGGCCATGTGTGCCTGGGTGAAAAAACGCTCGTAGGCCAGGCTGTTGGGGCTGTCGTCCACGCGCAGGCGGCGCTCTTCCTTGATCACTTCCATTTCGCGGATGAACTCATCCTCCGGCAGCCGCGCGGTGCGCATGCGGTCGGCTTCCATTTCCAGTGCCACGGCCAGTTGCTCGCGGCCCAGTACCTGGTAATAGGCGGTGTAATCGCGGCTGGTAAAGGCATTTTCCTCGGCGCCCAGTTCGCGCAGCACGCGGGAGGCCTCGCCGGGCTCCAGCGACTTGCTGCCCTTGAACATCATGTGCTCCAGGGCGTGGGAAATACCGGTCTGGCCGGGCGGCTCGTGGCTGCTGCCGACCTTGTACCAGAGCTGGGAGACCACCACCGGCGCACGATGGTCTTCGCGGACTATGACTCGCAGACCATTGGCCAGAGTGAATTCATGGGTGGACTGGCGCGGACTGTCTGCCAGCGTGCCGCTGGCCAGGCAAGCCAGCAACAATATAGAGAGGGTGTTTTTCAACCGTAACATGCACGCATCCTGTAGGAACATACCGCCGTTGGCGGAAGTGGGGTAGGATAACCCAACCTTCAACGCGGTGGCCAAATACGTGCCGCCAGACACAGATATAGTGATCGTCAATGTTTGGTTCCAAAGACAAGCCAGAACACCCGCAAACACCCGAAACTGCCGAAGAAAAAGCCAAGGCCGAGAAAAAGGGCCTGTTCGGCTGGGGCCGTAAAAAGTCGCAGGAGCCGGAGCAGGCGCCTGCCGAAAGCAGCCACGAGCAGGCCGCTCGGGATGCCGCGCAATCGCTGTTTTCCGGCCTCGGCAATGCGCCTGAAACCACGCCCGAACCTGAAGTGGTAGCCGAGAGCGAGCCCAAAGGCTTCCTGGCGCGGATGAAGCAGGGCCTGTCCAAGACGAGTGCCAATCTGGGCGAGGGCATGGCCAACCTGTTTCTCGGCGAAAAGGATATCGACGACGAGCTGCTGGAAGAGCTGGAAACCCGCCTGCTGATGGCCGACGTGGGTATCGAGGCCGCCACGCTGATCATGGAATCGCTGCAGCAACGGGTACGTCGTCACCAGTTGTCCAACCGCAAGGCGCTGTACACCGCGCTGCAGAACGAACTGGAAGCGCTGCTGGCCAACGTCGCCAAGCCCATGGTGATTGCCGCCGACAAGAAGCCCTTCGTGATTCTGGTGGTGGGCGTCAATGGGGTGGGCAAGACCACCACCATCGGCAAGCTGGCCAAGCGTCTGCAGGGTGAGGGCAAACAGGTGATGCTGGCGGCGGGTGATACCTTCCGCGCCGCGGCAGTTGAACAGTTGCAGGTATGGGGCGAGCGCAACCGCATTCCGGTGGTGGCCCAGCATACCGGCGCCGATTCCGCCTCGGTGATCTTCGACGCGCTGCAAGCGGCCAAGTCCCGCGGCATGGACGTGTTGATTGCCGACACCGCTGGGCGTCTGCACAACAAGGACAACCTGATGGACGAGCTGAAGAAGGTCAAGCGGGTACTGACCAAGCTCGACCCCGAGGCCCCGCACGAAGTGCTGCTGGTGCTGGATGCCGGTACCGGCCAGAACGCCATTTCCCAGACCAAGCTGTTCGATCAGGCGGTGGGCCTGACCGGTCTGGCCCTGACCAAGCTCGATGGCACCGCCAAGGGCGGCGTGATCTTCGCCCTGGCCAAACAGTTTGGCCTGCCGATTCGCTTTATCGGGGTCGGCGAGCAGATCGATGATCTGCGGCCCTTTACCGCACCGGAATTCGTCAAAGCCCTGTTTGGTCGCGAGTAACAGATGATTCGCTTTGAGCAGGTCAGCAAGCGCTATCCCAACGGTCATATGGGGCTGGATAACCTCAGCCTGCATATCAAGACTGGGGAAATGGTGTTTATCACCGGGCACTCCGGTGCCGGCAAGAGCACGCTGCTGAAACTGATCATGTGCATGGAGCGACCCAGTACCGGGCAGGTGCATGTCGGCGGCCAGAATCTGGCCGACCT
>JBKBSI010000263.1:0-3821 GCA_046291745.1 Pseudomonas sp.
CCAGTGGTGACCTGCATCCGGTGCAGGTCGCCTGTTGGCAAAACCTGGTCATTCTGGCCTGCTTGCTGCCTTTCATTGTCCCCGCTATCAGCTCAATGGCACCGCTGGACTGGCTCTGGATTGCGCTGTTGGGGTTGTTCTGTACAGGTCTGGCTCACGGCCTGTTTGTCGCCAGTCTGAGCGTGCTGAAAGCTCGTGTGGCCTCACTGTTTTTCGCCTTGGAGCCGGTTTACGGAATACTCTTTGCCTGGTTCCTGTTTGCCGAACAGCCTACTGTGCGCATGCTGATCGGCGGAGTACTGATCGTCTCGGCCCTGGCACTGGTCCGGCGCAGCCCAGAGCCGGCCTGAGGTCTATCAGGCGCGGGTTTCTATCCAACGTACCCAATTGGTCATAACCCCCAATTGGGCTGCCGCGAGCTTCAGGCACACCAGTAACGGCACAGCCAGCAGCACGCCCACCACGCCCCAGAGCCAGCCCCAGATAACCAGCCAGACCATGATCACCAGCGGATTCAGGCGCATATGCCGACCGAGCACCAGCGGTGTAACAAACTGCGCCTCGAGCATGTTGATACTGAAGTAGACCAGCGCAGGTACCAGGGCAAAGCCCACGGCGCCGTATTGAACCAGACCGGCAAGACAGAGAATTACCGTACCAATCAGCGGGCCGACATAGGGTGCAAAGTTCAGCATACCGACCAGCACCCCCCACAGGAGCGCATCCTCGACACCCAGCAACCACAAAGCTCCGGCGGTGGTCAGGCCCAGGCAGGTATTGATCACGGCTACGGTGAGGATGTAGCGCGACAGTTCGACCTGAATGGTGCGCACCAGCAGAATGCTGCGGCGCTTGTCCTGTACCTGAGGAAAGATATTGACGAAGGCGGCAAATAATCGTGGCCCGAAAATCAGCAGGAAGATGATCAGAATAATCGAGGTCATAAGTTGCGCGATCATTACCGGCGCTGCACTCAAGGCCGAGAGCATGGCCTCCAAGCCGCCCTGCTTGATGCGGTCACTGACCGCGCTACCATTGCCTGAGGACGATGGCTCTGCTTGGGGCTGCTCCGTTCGCTCCTCCCCATCACCGCGAAACCAGCCAAAAAGTCTGAAACCACGGGGCTCCGGCTCCTGTTGCGGCACCGGCACGGTAATTTGGTCGGAGCTCAAGGGCCCCGTCAGATTGCTGACCTGTCGCGACAACTTCTCGGACAGTTCCGGAATAGCCTGCGCCCAGCGCTGGGCAGGCTCGGCCAGTTTCATGGTAACCGCCGCAAAAGGTCCGCCGATCAGGCACAGAATAAGCACCGCAGACATGGTCCGCGGGATATACAGGCGTTTGAGCAGGCTGACCAGCGGACTGAGCAACAGTGCAAACAGCAAGGCCACAACGAAGGGCATCAACAGGGACTTGGCAAAATACAGGGTGTAGAGCAGTGCCAGTCCCAACAACCAATGCATTACCCGCAATACTCGAGGCGTCTTGTGAAAGGACGAAGCGAGCACGGGTAATTCGTCAGTTTGGGGCGCAGACTTGTCCAGAATCATTATTATTCTTCACTCAGATGCGTCGCGAAAAGCCGCTCCCGCCTTCATACCGTTGGATAATGCGGGCCACAGGCGCAGGCTGGCAAGCGCTAACGAACCTGCACCGGAAACCGAGGAGACCTTTACCGCACGCTGTACCAGCACGCCCGCAACTGCCCCCCCGGCAATAAGCCAAAGGGGCGAGATGCTGCGCAAACCGGCCATGCGGGACTGGCCCATTGCGGTCAGTTGAGTGCGCTGAATATCCAGCTTCGAATCAAGTATCTGAATTTCATTTACCAGTTGTTTGCGCGCCATCGCGTACTCCCTCCTTCAGTGCCTGGACATGCCGCCGTGTCGCTGGCAGGGAAAAACTCCGAGCGAATTTCCGCGCGAGTCTGGCAAGCAGCAACGCTGCCACAATCTGAACCAGCAGAAATACCACCAGAGCCAAAGTGACCGACAGGGATTGCTGATAGGTCAACCAGGCCAGTAGTACCGACAAACCAAACCAGGCAAGACACAACACCGGCACCAGTGCCAGCGCCACCAGTATTAGACGTCGACCATCACCCAGTGCCAGCTTGAGCTCCAGACCCAGGAGCCGGACAAAGTTGCCGCCCGCCTCCGAGGCCTGCTTGCCGAGCGCCATCCATGCCTGCAATTGCTCCTGCGCCTGTTGGTGCTCGGCAGACTGCTCCGCGGTGGTTTCCTGCTCCGGCCCACCCAGTGGCGGTTCGGAGCGGGTCTCTACCGACATCCCGCTTACTTCCGTGACATCAGCTGAGACAGCAGGAAGCCTGCTGCAAAGGCAATACCAACGGTAGCCAGGGGCTTCTCATGCATGAAACGACTGGCATCGCGACCCAGCTCTTCAGCCTTGCCCTTGCCCTTGACGTACTGATCCAACGCCTCGTTTTTCAGGTCCAGACCTGCAACCTCGGCGGCGTGGGTAAAGTGGCCTTTGGCCTCAATCAGTTTGTTGTACGCGGCCATAACAGACTCCTTGCCTGATTCAATTTCCTGCTGTTTTGCTTGGGTATCTTTAACTGCTGCCATGATTTAACTCCTTGCTGTAAGTGAAACAGGTTCCGCAACCGCATTCAGTACTACGAGCCTTGGCTACAGCATAGCTTGGCGGGCCCGGCGGTGCTTTCCGGCCAGTTATGTTGACCTATTCGCGTCAACGAAACTGGCGTTGGGACTTTGCGCCCTGAACTTTAAAGACTCATCCTGACAGTCTCGGGGCTACAGTACTAGCTGACAGTCAAAACCCGGCATGGTTCGATAGCGGACTCTGCCCAGCCCTATCATTCAGCCCAGGGAGGCTCGCAACATGAGTACCAGCAGCACTGAATTCGACATCATCGTTTACGGCGCATCGGGTTTTACCGGGCGCCTGGTAGCCGAGTATCTGAGCCAGGAATATAAAGATGACAGCACGCTGCGCTGGGCCATGGCCGGGCGCAACCTGGACAAGCTGGCCGCAGTGCGCGACGAGATCGGCGCTCCGGCAGACATCCCCCTGGTCAGCGCCGACACCAGCGACCCCGCCAGCCTGCAGGCTATGGTCAAACGCACCCGGGTAATACTCACCACAGTGGGGCCCTACCAGCTATACGGCTCAGAACTGGTGGCGGCCTGCGCAGAAAACGGCACTGACTACGTCGATCTTTGTGGTGAGCCCGCGTGGATGCGGCAGATGATCGACGCCCATTCCGAGAGCGCGCGCAACAGCGGTGCACGCATCGTCTTCTCCTGCGGATTCGACTCCATCCCCTTCGACCTTGGGGTCTACTTTCTGCAACAACAAGCCATGCAGCAGTTCGGCAGCATGTTCCCCAGGGTCAAGGGGCGCGTACGCAAGATGAAGGGCACCTTCTCCGGCGGTACTGCCGCCAGCCTGAAGGCGACCATGGCTGCGGCCAAGGCTGACCCGCAGATCCTGCAACTGCTGAATGACCACTTTGCCCTGACTCCGGGCTTTACCGGCAGCGAGCAGCCCCCCGCATCCAAGCCCGCGTACGACGAAGCACTGGGAAGCTGGGCCGCGCCCTTCATCATGGCAGCCATCAACACGCGCAACGTGCACCGCTCCAATGCCCTGCTAGACCACAGCTATGGCAAGGGCTTTGTCTACGATGAGATGCTGCTGACCGGCCCCGGCGAGCAGGGCAAGGCGATTGCTGAAGCGGTGGCAGGTGACCGCTCACTGTCCAGCGACAAGGCACCCAAACCTGGTGAAGGCCCAAGCAAGGAAGAGCGCGAAAACGGCTTCTACGATGTATTGTT
>JBKBSI010000263.1:3831-4074 GCA_046291745.1 Pseudomonas sp.
GAAGATTCGCAAGGGCGTACGCTGAAGGCCAGCGTATCTGGCAAGCGCGACCCGGGTTACGGCTCCACTTCGCGCATGATTGCGGAAAGTGCAATATGCCTGTTGCGTGATGCTACAGAGACGCCCGGCGGTATATGGACCACTGCACCGGCCATGGGCGACAAGCTGATCAAGCGACTGGTAGAGCATGCCGACCTGAGCTTCAAGCTGGAGAGTTGATACTAGATAGATGCTCGCACCTTC
>JBKBSI010000264.1:0-4061 GCA_046291745.1 Pseudomonas sp.
TCGGCTGATATTTTGCGTACTGCCCACAGTGCTTGCCTGGACGCCCGCCTGACTGAAACGGGGGTGGCCCTGTACTCTCACCAGTTGGATGCCGATCACCAGCGCCGATTTCAGATGCTGGTAGACTTCCGCGCCGCGTTGGAGCAGCCCGGCCAACTGCGCCTTGAGTATCAGCCACGCATTTCAACGCGTACCGGTGCGACTGTCGGGGCGGAAGCTCTGCTGCGCTGGACTCACCCCAAATGGGGAAATATCTCGCCCGTCGAATTTATTCCCATCATCGAACAGACGCAGCTAGCCAGACCCCTTACAGATTGGGTGATAACAGCAGCTATTGAACAGGCAGCAAAATGGCAATCCCAGGGATTGGATTTGTGCATGTCGGTGAACATTTCCGCATCCAATCTGGAGGAGACCGATCTGGTCGATCGCCTGCTGGATGCCATGGATAAATACGGCCTACCCATCAGCGCTATAGAAGTCGAGCTGACCGAAGGCGCCTTGGTGGATTACAGCCCTCTTGCTTCGAATCAGTTGGACGCACTGCTGACAGCGGGTATCCGTGTTGCGATTGACGATTTTGGTACAGGCTACAGTAGCCTGGCCTACCTGCAGGAAATCCCCGCGCAGGTAGTCAAAATCGACCGCTCCTTCATCCAACGGATCGAACATGAAAAACGCAGTCGCACGCTGGTCAAGGCGATGATCTCAATGGCCCATGACCTGGGTTACAGCGTAGTTGCCGAAGGGGTTGAAGATCATCAGACCTATGCGTTTCTTGACAGCCTTGGGTGCGACGAGGTGCAGGGCTATTTCTTTTCCAAACCCTTGCCACCTGACCAGTTCGAGCAGTGGCTGGAGACCAGCAAGGGGGAATCCGACAGCTAAAACTGTTCAAAGGCTATTTTTGTAGATCCGACCATCCTTCATGATCACCGGAATATTGTTGTGGGCGTCATCAAGCAGTTGCAGATTCTCCAAGGGGTCACCGTCAACCACTAGCAAGTCCGCCAGTGCGCCCTCGGCCACCCGGCCGAGTTGTCCGGGATAGGGGTTGCGTGGCCCCGACAGAGCAAGCAAGTCAGCGTTGGTGCTGGTAGCCATCCTCAACACTTCCGCTGGCTCAAACCAGTGCGACATGACCGAAAGTTGCTGCCCCTGGTTTTTGGCTTTGGCCGGGTGGAACAGAATATCCACGCCCCAGGCAATCCTGACTCTATGTTTTTTCGCCAGCCGAATAGCGTTCTCTGTCCCTTGAGCGACCATAAGCTGCTTCAGGCGCCCAGGCGAGCCCTCAGGAAAGCGGGGGTCGGGATCACCGAGAAAGGGTTGAATACTCAGCCAGACGTCATGCTCGGCCATCAACTTGATCGTCTGCTCATCAGCCAACTGGCCATGCTCAATGGACTTTACCCCGGCGCGCACTGCAGTTTGCACCGCTTGCGGTGTGTAGGCATGCACCATGACATAGGTGCCCCAGTCAGAAGCAGCTTGCACCGCAGCACGCAATTCCGCCTCGCTGAACTGACTGACATCCAGCGGATCGTAAACCGATGAAACACCACCACCGGCAGTCAGTTTGATCTGCGTGGCGCCGCACATCAGTTGTTCACGCACACGGCGCAATACCAACGCCTCGCCATCAGCAATCGCGGCATAGCCCAGGCGTTCAGAGTAATGCAGCTCGCCATCGGCGCGCGGCAACTCATGCAGTAGGCGAAAGTCGCCGTGGCCAGAAGTTTGAGAAATAATTGCACCTGAAGCCCAGATCCGTGGGCCGGGAATACGGCCTTCGTCGACCGCACGCTTGAGCCCAAAGACCGGCCCACCAGCATCCCGCGCCGAAGTAAAACCGCGCATCAGCATCTCGGTAGCCGCCTGTCCGGAGATCAGCGTGGCGTAATTCGCATCGCTACTCATCATGGTCATTTGCGATATGGTGCCCATGGCCAGATGCGTGTGAACATCGATCAGCCCCGGCATCAGGGTGCGCTGCTTACCCTCGATAACCTGTAGTTCACTGGTGTCCTCAAGCTCTATCGGCGCAAGCGAGATCCGCTCAATCAGATTACCCCGCACCAACACGTGGCTGGGCGCGCTGAGCGCTGATCCCGTACCGTCGAAAATCCGCACATCCTTGAATAGTACCAACGACTCCTGCGCCACCACTGCTGGTGCGGTCAACGCCGCAGCCAGCAATGCAGCACCCAACCTGCACCATGCTGTCATACTTACCTTCTCCACCATCTGCTTACCTGACTGACTGGAAACCTAGAACTGCCAGGTCGCTCCGAGCAGCGGGCCACTGAGTTTGACGTCCAAACGCATGCCGCCATCGCGGTAATCCACTTCGAGATGCCGGTAACCGGCGGAAAGGTGAACGCTCTGCTCCAGATGATAGTTGACGCTACCAACAAACTGCCAGGTACTGCGCGACCCAACCCCGAAGCCACCCACATCGGCATAGACAATCGACGACCACCGAGGCGTGAACTCGGAGCGCAGGCGAGCGGCCACGATAGGGTCGGTCCAGCGCTCGGTCTCACTGTCCTTGAGACCCAGCAACGGCACTTCCACCTCGGCGCGCGTACGCCAGAAACGCGCGCCGCCCATCAGGTCGACGCTGTAAGTGGGCTCATCAACAACCTGGTAACCGGCCAGTGCGGTAGCCGCCGTTTGCCGCACATTGCCCTTGATCTTGACGCCGGGCAGCAGTGACGCACTGTCGGATAAATCAGCGTAAGTCAGGTCGCCAAAGATGACAAAGCGATCACGTCGGGCGGTGGCATTAAGAAAAAAGGCACCATCAAGGTCATTCCAAACGTCGCTGAACGACATGCTGGAGCTAAAGGTGGGGGAACTGGATGTGGGTCTGATATCCCCCGCAACACTCGGCATCCAGATGTAGGGTGTGAGCTGGTAACGCCAATCAGAAGAAGCCGGTGCGCCGAAAACCACAGGGGTATAGGCAACAATAGCAGCGAGTATTAAGAGTCGGACCTGCATAGCGTTTGATCTCCCTGAAGCACTTACGGCAAGAGCTTGCATTGCCTTGAGTTTCTGAGCGAAACAGCGTGCTAGTACGATAAGACTTTCACAGGTCAGGCTAGTAGAGGGCGATGCAATGCGCAAACAGGTCGTCCGTGACCCGCTTCTCAACCAGCTTCGCGCCACCATTCAACCGCGCAACTGGCGTGCAGCAGAACACAACGCTTGCTCGGTGGCATCCCAGCCCAGGCAACCGTCGGTGATGGAGACGCCGTAGCGCAGATTCGGGCTGAGTGGCTGACAGCCGTCGAATAGATGGCTCTCAAGCATTACCCCACGCAAACTGCTATTGCCTGCCAGGCGCTGATCCAGCACCGCTTGCAGTACCGCTGGTTGGCGCAGGGGGTCTTTGCCACTGTTGGCGTGGCTGCAATCCACCATCAAGGCGGCAGTCAACCCCTGCCCCGCCAGTGCCTGGCTCGCTGCGGCAACAGCCTCTGGCTGGTAATTGGGTCCGCCGTTGCCGCCGCGCAGCACCAGGTGCGTATCAGCATTGCCGCGCGTTTGAATCAGCGCCGGACCGCCCTGCTCGTCCATGCCCAGATGTTGGTGCGGATGGGCTGCCGAGCGCATGGCATCGCAAGCAATGGCCAGGCTGCCGTCGGTACCGTTCTTGAAGCCCACCGGCAATGCCAGACCGCTGACCAACTCACGATGAATCTGTGACTCGCTGGTGCGGGCGCCTATGGCAGCCCAGGCCAGCAGATCATCCAGGTAACCGGCGGCCAGGGGCTGTAACAGCTCTGTGGCCAACGGCAAACCGCGCTCACTGATGGCCAACATCAGTTGCCGTGACAACGCCAGACCGGCAGCCATGTCGCTGCTGCCATCCAGTTGCGGATCGTATAGCAGCCCTTTCCAGCCTACCGTGGTACGGGGCTTTTCCACGTAAGCGCGCATCACCAGCAGCAACTGATCATCGACCTGGGTCGCCAGCTCGGCAAGGCGGTCGGCGTACTCCAGGGCCGCGTCCGGGTCATGCAAGGAACAGGGGCCGACCACGACCAGCAGGC
>JBKBSI010000265.1:0-4043 GCA_046291745.1 Pseudomonas sp.
CTACCAACTGAGCTATCGCGGAATTACTTTTCAACTCCCGACAGAAGCGGTAACTGACGTTACATATCCCCTGTCAAGGCGCGCCATTTTACCGGCCAGCGCTCGGCTGTCAACCCCAAAATGCGCATTCTTGACCCTGACCATAAATGAAGCGGCAAACAACTTGCCCTCCCAGCCCGCAGCGAGCCCTGAGCCTCACCAGAGCCTGCTACAGAAACAACAAGACCCGCCGTAGCGGGTCTTGTGCAAAAGCCCTGAGAAGCCTTACAGCTGAGGGCCAGCGCTAACGATATTGTCAGACACTTCAAATTTCTTGAAGTTGTCGACAAACAACTTGGCCAACGCCTGAGCCGCAGCATCGTACTCGGCTGCATCAGACCAGGTGTTACGCGGATTCAGCAGATTGCCATCCACACCCGGTACGGCCTTGGGTACATCCAGGTTGATTACCGGCAAGTGCTCGGTTTCGGTACCGATAAGGGCGCCGGACTGGATGGCAGCGATAATGCCGCGGGTGGTTGGAATGCTGAAACGCTGGCCCTTGCCATAAGGACCACCAGTCCAACCGGTATTGACCAGGTAGACCTTGCTGCCAAAGGCATTGATGCGCTTGATCAGCAACTCGGCATACTCGCCAGCCGGACGCGGGAAGAAAGGCGCGCCAAAGCAGGTGGAGAAGGTCGACTTGATGCCACCACCGGAACCCATCTCGGTCGAACCGACCAGGGCGGTGTAGCCGGACAGGAAGTGATAGGCCGCCTGCTCGTTATTGAGGATCGACACCGGGGGCAGGACGCCTGTCAGGTCACAGGTCAGGAAGATGATTGCATTCGGCTCACCGGCGCGGTTGGCAGCAACACGTTTCTCGACGTGCTCCAGCGGATAGGCTACGCGGGTATTTTGCGTCAGGCTAACATCGGCATAGTCGGCCACCCGGGTTTCCGGATTGATCACCACGTTCTCGACGATGGAGCCGAACTTGATGGCGTTCCAGATCACCGGCTCGTTCTTCTGCGACAGGTCGATGCACTTGGCATAGCAGCCGCCTTCGATGTTGAACACCGAGCCGGTAGCCCAGCCGTGCTCGTCATCGCCGATCAGATTGCGCGACTCGTCGGCCGACAGGGTGGTCTTGCCAGTACCGGACAGGCCGAAGAACAGTGTGGTATCACCCTCGTCACCAACGTTGGCAGCACAGTGCATGGGCAGTACGTCCTTGGCCGGCAGCAGAAAGTTCTGTACCGAGAACATGGCCTTCTTCATTTCACCAGCGTATTGCATACCGGCCAGCAGCACCTTGCGCTCGGCAAAGTTGATAATCACGCAACCATCGCTGTTGGTACCATCACGCTCAGGCTCGCAGACAAAATGCGGCGCGTTAATGATGTGCCAGCGATCCTTGGCTGCCGGGTTGAACTGCTGCGGATTGATAAAGAGCGTGCGGCCGAAGACATTGTGCCAAGCGGTTTCAGTGGCCATGACCACCGGCAGGTAATGCTCTGGATCGGCGCCAACGTGCACATGGGATACGAAACTGGTGCGCTCGGCCAGGTAGGAAGCAACGCGCTTCCACAGGGCATCGAACTTGTCCGCCGGGAAGGGCCGGTTGATCGGGCCCCAGGCAATGGCGTCCTGAGTGCTGGGCTCTTCGACGATAAAGCGGTCCATCGGTGAACGACCAGTGCGCTCGCCGGTTTTGACCACCAGAGCGCCAGTGTTGGCCAGCTGACCCTCATTGCGCTGAATCGCCAACTCGATAAGGTGTGCGATGCTCAGATCGCTGTAAACAGTGTGCGTCATCAAACGTCATCCTCTTCGGCTGTGACCGAAATATCCATAAGACCGATAATTCGGTCTCAGCTCTCTATGTAAACGCTGGGTCAGCGCGCAGGCGCGCCATTATGCCAAAAAAAACTAACGCACGCTAAACCTGATAAGCGCTAGTGATGCATGGCTTTGATAGGTATTGACTATTATTCTTCGCAGGCTGCGTCAGCCAGGTCAATGCAGGCTTCTGGCATGCTCCCTGGCGGCATCAAACAGGGCTTCCACGTCGCCCTGGGCAAAACGGTAATGGCTGTTGCAGAACTGGCAGTCTATCTCGATTTCGCCGCCCTGTTCAGACAACAAGGCCAGCGCATCGTCCCTTCCCAGACTGATCAGGGCGTTGGCTGACCGCTGTTCCGAACAACTGCACTCAAAACGCACGGCCGCCGGGGGAAACAGGCGCATATCCTCTTCGTGGAACAGGCGGTGCAGCAGCGTCTGATTATCCAGCGTGGCAAGCTCCTCGGCCTTGAGTGTGCCCGCCAGTATGTTCAGGTGCTCCCAGGTCTCAGTGCGCTGCTCGGCATCTTTCTGCCGGTCAGCTGGCAGCGCCTGCAGCAGGAAGCCCCTGGCACGCTGGCCGTCAGCTTGCAACCTGAAACGGGTAGCCAACTGCTCGGAATTTTCAAAATAGCCGTTCAGCGCCTCAGCCAGCGAGGCACCCTCAAGTGACACAATGCCCTGGTAACGTTGACCGTTGTCGGGGTCGATAGTGATCGCCAGCATGCCATTGGGCATGAGTTCCTGCAGGGTCTGGCCGCTCAGGTCATCCTGATAGCGGGCAATCGCCCGTACTGCCTGGCTGCTGGAACACTCGACCATCAGCGTTGACAGTGGCCCCTGGGAACTGGCCTGCAATATCAGCAAGCCCTCGAACTTGATGGTGGTAGAAAGCAAGACTGCGGCGGCGAGCATTTCACCCAGCAGATCCTTGACCGGCGCAGGATAGGGATGCTTGCTCAGCACCTCCTGGTAACTCTGATCCAGCGAAACCAGTTCCCCACGCACATCGGCATGCTCGAACAGAAAGCGCTGGGTGCTGTCCTGGAACGACATTGGCTGAACCCCGGCAAAAAGCTGATTATACCCGTCAGTCGGCGCCTGGGGTATCGTGCAGATTGCGGAAGCGGTGAATTTGCCGCCGCTGCTTCTTCGACGGCCGCTGGTCACTAATCAGCGCCCCTGGCCCCAGCGCCTTGCGCTGCAGGACTGCTGCCTCTCGCAGGCGTTGGCTCTCGGCGGTTTCCTCGTAGAGTAACTGGGCCTCCGGCGCACCCCGGCGCTGATCACTGAGCACCTTGACCACCACGGTGCGCTGCTCATTGCCCTGACGAATCTGTAGCTCGTCACCAATTCGTGGTTCCTTGCCGGGCTTGCAGCGCACGCCCTCACACTGCACCTTGCCGCCTTCGAGCGCGGCCTTTGCCAGGGCCCGGGTCTTGAAAAATCGTGCGGCCCACAACCATTTATCCAAACGTACCTTGCACTCTGCTGTCATAACGTCTGTACTCCTGTTCCAGGACCAGTGTATCAGGCTTGTAGCGCGCCTTGACTTGCCCCATGATGCGCCCAACCGGGCCGATACCAGGAACCCCCGAAGATGAAGACGTTCGACCACCTTAATGTAATCGGCTTACGCGAATGGATAGGGCTACCCGGACTTGGCATTGAGCAGATCATGGCCAAGATCGATACCGGCGCCAAGACGTCCGCGTTGCATGCCAGTGATATCGAAACCTTCGAACGCGAAGGCCAGACCTGGGTGCGCTTCAATGCGCATATCGGCAGCCTGAAGAAACAGCGCAAGCAACTCTGTGAAGCACCACTGGTGGATGTCAGGCAGATCCGCAGTTCCAATGGTCATATACAGACCCGCCATGTTATCCGGACCCCTATCGTGCTGGGGGATAGGTCCTGGTGGGTGTACTTCACGCTGACCTGTCGCAAGGCCATGCGTTATCGGGTACTGCTAGGTTGTACTGCCCTGCTCGAAGGGCAACTGGTAGTCAATCCGGGCGTACGCTTTGTGCAGGACAAACCCCAAAATCAACTCTTTACTGCTGACGTCTGAAGGAAGCCCCATGAAAATCGCAGTACTGTCGCGCAATCCGAATCTCTACTCCACACGACGCCTGGTCGAAGCCGGGCAGGAGCGCGGCCATGAGGTCAGGGTCATAGACACCCTGCGCGCTTATATGAACATCGCCAGCCACAAG
>JBKBSI010000266.1:0-3986 GCA_046291745.1 Pseudomonas sp.
CGCAGCGCTAGCCAGAACTTAGCGAATCCCAGAAAAACGAAACCCACCAAAAAAGGTGGGTTCGTCAGCAGTCTGAGCCCGGCGTTGCCGGGCTTCTTCGTGGTGCCGGTATTACAGGCCGTAGCGCGCCTTGAACTCGCGGCGACGACGGTGCAGGACGGGTTCGGTATAGCCGTTGGGCTGTACGGTACCTTCAACACACAGTTCGACGGCGGCCTGGAAGGCAATGCTGTCGTCGAAGTTCGGCGCCATCGGCTTGTAGGCCGGGTCGCTGGCGTTCTGACGATCCACTACGGCGGCCATGCGCTGCAGTGTTTCCATCACCTGCTCCTTGCTGCAGATGCCGTGGCGCAGCCAGTTGGCGATGTGCTGACTGGAAATACGCAGAGTCGCGCGGTCTTCCATCAGGCCCACGTCGTTGATGTCCGGTACCTTGGAGCAACCTACGCCCTGGTCGATCCAGCGCACTACATAGCCGAGGATGCCCTGGGCGTTGTTGTCCAGCTCCTGTTGAATTTCTGCCGCGGACCAATCAGTGCGCGGGGCTAGCGGGATGGTCAGGATATCGTCGACCGAGGCCGGTGCGCGTTTGGCCAGTTCAGCCTGGCGCTCGGCCACATTCACCTTGTGATAGTGCAGGGCGTGCAGGGTGGCGGCCGTCGGAGATGGAACCCAGGCGGTATTGGCACCGGCCATCGGGTGGCCAATCTTCTGCTCCAGCATGGCAGCCATCAGATCGGGCATGGCCCACATGCCCTTGCCGATCTGTGCGCGGCCCTTGAGGCCAGTAGCCAGGCCGATATCGACGTTGCTGTTCTCGTAGGCGCCAATCCACACTGCACCCTTGATCTCGCCCTTGCGAATAAAGGCGCCAGCCTCCATGGAGGTGTGAATCTCGTCCCCGGTGCGGTCGAGGAAACCGGTGTTGATGAAAGCCACCCGCTCGCTGGCTGCCTTGATGCAGGCCTTGAGGTTGATGGTAGTGCGGCGCTCTTCATCCATGATGCCGACCTTCAGCGTGTTGCGCTGCATGCCCAGCATATCTTCGATACGACCGAAAAGTTCGGTAGTGAAGGCCACTTCTTCCGGGCCGTGCATCTTCGGTTTGACGATATAGACCGAACCGGTGCGGGTGTTCTTGCGGCTGGTGTTGCCATTCAGGTTGTGCAGAGCGATCAGGCTGGTTACTGCACCATCCATGATGCCCTCTGGCACTTCGTTGCCGTCCTGGTCGAGGATCGCGTTGTTGGTCATCAGGTGACCCACATTACGCACGAACAGCAGCGAGCGGCCATGCAGGGTCAGGGTTGAGCCATCGGCCTTGGTGTATTCGCGGTCGGGGTTCATGGTCCGGGTAAAGCTGCTGCCACCCTTGGCCACGCTTTCGGCCAGGTCGCCCTTCATCAGGCCCAGCCAGTTGCTGTAGATAACCGTCTTGTCATCTGCATCAACGGCGGCGACAGAGTCTTCGCAGTCCATGATGGTGGTCAGGGCGGACTCCATGAGCACGTCCTTGACGCCAGCAGGGTCGGTCTGGCCGACGTTGCTGCTCGGGTCGATCTGGATTTCAAAGTGCAGGCCGTTGTGCTTGAGCAGTACACCATCGGGCTGTTCGGCCTTGCCGTTGAAGGCGATGAACTGAGCAGTATCCTTGAGGCCGGTTTCGCTACCATCCTTGAGGCTGACGGCCAACTGGCCGTTCTTGACCAGATAGGCGCTGGAGTCCACGTGGGAACCATTGGCCAGCGGTGCTGCCTGATCGAGGAAGGCACGGGCAAAGGCAATCACCTTGTTGCCGCGAATTTCGTTGTAGCCTGGGCCCTTGGTGGCGCCGTCAGCCTCGGAGATGGCATCGGTACCGTACAGAGCGTCATACAGCGAACCCCAGCGGGCGTTCGCGGCGTTCAAGGCAAAGCGCGCGTTCATGACCGGTACGACCAACTGCGGGCCGGCCATGCTGGCGATTTCTTCATCGACATTGGTGGTGGTGGCCTGGAAGTCTTCTGGCTCGGGCAGCAGGTAGCCAATCTCAAGCAGGAAGGCCTTGTACTCGGCAGCATTGTGCGGTTGGCCAGCACGGGCCTGGTGCCAGGCATCAATCTTGGCCTGCAGGGCATCGCGTTTGGCCAGTAGAGCCTTGTTCTTCGGCGCCAGGTCGGTAATCAGGCTTTCAAGGCCGGCCCAGAATGCCTCGGCGCTGACGCCGGAGCCGGTGATGGCCTGCTGGGAGATGAAGTCGTGGAGAACCTTGGCAACCTGCAGGCTGCCGACTTGGACGCGTTCAGTCATGGAAAACCCTCACTCTGCAGACAACCTGCGCGATCATGCACAGGACGTGGAATTTGGAGAGGCAGCATGTTACACGATGATGGGTTGCAAATCATGTTCGGGGCGTGGAATTCTGTATCGCTCCCTAGCGGGCTCGGCAGAATCGAGTCTTCATGCCTTTACGCGGTTGATAGTTGAATGGATCAGGATTTTTTGAATGTGCTGGTTGAGCAGATGCCCGGGTTGGAGCCAGGCCGGGCGATCGACGATGCAGCGCGGCGTTACGCCGGCTACTACGGAATCGATTTCAGCGATCATGCTCCGCAGCACCTGGGCCGCATTGATGTGGACGAGTTCAGTGTGGCGGTACAGGTGTGGCTGCCACCGCAGGCACGCGGCACCCTGGTTATCCTGCACGGCTACTATGATCACATGGGCCTTTACCGGCATCTGATCAGTTGGGCGCTGCAGCAGGGTTTGGCGGTGCTGGCCTTTGATTTGCCGGGCCACGGACTGTCCAGTGGCGAGCGCGCCAGCATCGATTGCTTCCTGAGTTACCAGCGGGTGCTGGATGAGGTGCTGATACATGCTGCGGCGTGGCAGTTGCCTGCACCCTGGCACTTGCTGGGTCAGAGTACCGGTGGCGCGATTCTGATCGACAAGTTGCTGCATGGTCCGCTGCCTGATGAGTTGGGTCGGACCATCCTCATGGCGCCGTTGATTCGGCCGCGGCAGTGGGGTGTATCGCAGTTCAGTTTGCGTTTGCTTGGCGGTTTTGTTGAGCAGTTGGGCAGGCGTTTTACCGATAATTCCAATGATCAGGCGTTTCTGGATTTTATCCGCGAGCGCGATCCCCTGCAGTCACAAGTGTTGCCGGTGGCCTGGGTACAGGCGCTGGAGCGCTGGATTCCCCGTATTGAAAGCGCCGATATCAGCAGCCACTCACCCCTGATCATTCAGGGGCAGATGGATAGAACCGTGGACTGGCAGCACAATATCCGGGTGCTGGAAGACAAATTCAGTAACCCGGAAGTATTTTTCCTGCCCAATGCCAAACACCATTTGGCGAATGAGGGTGAGCTCATGCGCCGCGAGTATCTGGCCTGGCTTGGCTCACAGTTGATCTGAGCCTGCCGACTTGCCTGATACTCAGGGGTTGAGAGCGTCGCGTGCGGCCATTTCCAGCGCCTGGCTGGTGGCACGCCCGGTACTCGACTGACTCCAGTCCAGGTAGCTCTGCAGTTCTGCATCGCTCAGGTCTCGATACACATAGGCCAGGGTATTCGGCAGGTTGGGCTGCATTTGCGCACGCAGGGTCTCGCGGCGGCTATCCAGAGCGCCTCCGGGTACCTGGAACAGGCCGCCAAGCAGGTCGTTGGCACTCTGTGTGGCCAGATTCGCCAGTGCCATGGAGACTTCCACACCCAGCTCCAGAGCAGGCAGGCTACTGCTTAGCTGGCGCAGCAGGGTCAGACGCTCAGGGCTGATATCCATCTGTGGAATGCCCTGTTGCATAGCCGCGACTGCAGCTGGGGCGGTTGCCTGAGTTTCCAGTTGCACAACCTTGCGGCCCAGCGGGCTCTGATAGAAGGTCATGGCGTTCTGGTAGTTGGCTTCATCCAGAGATACCGCCAGGCGGCTCTGGGCTCGGTCATGCATGCTCTGGGGGGCAAAGCGCTGATTGCTTTGACGTACCAGGCTGTCATAGACGTTGCGCG
>JBKBSI010000267.1:0-3927 GCA_046291745.1 Pseudomonas sp.
CTGTTGGGCCGCTGGCCGAGGTGGAGCTCGGCCTTCCCGGGGGCTGTTCGCGGCGGGGCCGCCGCTCCTACCAAGCCCGTTCGCGGTCAAGCCCGCTCCTACCTTAGGGCGGGGGTTAGCGTTTGTTGAAGCGCTCTACCAGGGCGGCTTGCTGGGCGGCGGTTTGGGCTAGTTCGCTGCTCAGGGTGGCGCTGCGGTGGGCTTGGGTGGCGGTGGTGTCGGCTAGGCCGGCGATGTTGTTGACGTTCTTGTTGATCTCCTCGGCTACGGCGCTTTGCTCCTCGGCGGCGCTGGCGATTTGTCCGGTCATGTCGTTGATACGTTCGATGGCGGCGCGGATGCCGTCCAGCGCTTCGTCGGCTTCAATCACCTGGGCGACACCGCGATCAGCCTGTTCGTGGCCGCTGCGCATGGTGTCTACGGCGCGGCGGGCAGCGCTTTGCAGGTTGTCGATCAAACCATGGATCTGTTCGGTCGAATCAGCGGTGCGGCTGGCCAGGGCGCGGACTTCATCGGCGACCACGGCAAAACCGCGACCCTGCTCACCGGCGCGTGCGGCTTCAATGGCGGCGTTCAGGGCCAGCAGGTTGGTCTGGTCGGCAATCCCCTTGATCACGTCGACGACCTTGCCAATTTCCTGGGCGTCGCTGGCCAGTTGCGAGGACACGCTGGCGGCCGAGCTGACTGATTCGGAAAGGATTTCGATGGCTTCGCGGGTCTTGCTGGCTACGCTCTTGCCGTGCACAGCGAGCTGATTGGCCTCACGGGTGGCTTCGGCGGTGCGCTGTACGTTGCCGGACACCTCCTGGGTGGCGGCGGCCATTTCGTTGACGGCGGTGGCGACCATGTCGGTTTCGCTGCGCTGCTGGGTCATGCCCTGATGACTCATGGTCGCCAACTGACTGGCTTCCCCGGCCTGTTGATTGAGCAGCTTGGCGCTGTCCATGACGCGAGTCAGGCAGGTTTGCAGCCGCGCCTGCTGGCTGTGCAAGGCCATTTCGAGCTGACCGAGAATGCCTCTGCTCGGGGTGTACATGCAGGCCAGCAGCGGGTCGGAGATGCTGTCATCTGCGAGCTTGAGTGCGCGTTGCATGCCTTGATCGTGGAAGGCCTTGAGGGCAAAGCCTGCGGGGATGGCCAATGCCGCGGCGGCGACAATGCCCCAGCCACCAAAATAGGCGCCTGCTGCCGCAGCGAGGGCAGCCATGAGGGCGGGCGGCACTATGGTTTGAACCAGGCTGGACCAGTCTGTGCCTATGGCAGCCTTGCCGCTGTTCAGGCGCTTGTATAGCTGCTCCGCGCGGCTTACCTGGCCTGCCGTGGTTTTCACACGTACGGACTCATAGCCAACGGTTTTGCCGTTGTCCCAGATCGGGGTAACGAAGGCGTTAACCCAATAGTGGTCGCCGTTCTTGCAGCGGTTCTTGACGATGCCCATCCAGCTACGCCCGCGTTGCAGATCGCCCCACATATGCGCGAATACCGCTGAGGGTGTATCCGGGTGACGGACCATATTGTGCGGGCTGCCGATCAGTTCATCGCGCTCGAAGCCGCTGACCGCAACGAAGGCATCATTGCAGTAGGTGATCTTGCCCTTGAGGTCGGTGGTAGAAATCAGTCGTTGGTCGTCGCTGAAGGTTTTTTCCCGCTGGGTAACAGGCTGGTTATTTCGCATGGGTGAGGTCCGTCTATGGCTGCAAGATTCGTGTTTTTCTTTTCCGCACTTGAGCGCGTGTTATGTGTCTACTCTGGTATCTATCGGCGGCCATGGACGATTCATTAGTCGTGGTTGCGCAATCTGGCATGCCCCATTAGGGTGAAGTATAGCTTCGCTGTCGGCGTCAATCAGGCGCACGGCAAAAAAAGGAGGTCAGCATTATGTCCGAGATCAATAGCCTGGGGACCCTCAGCACTTTGCAAGTCGGTTCTACTACCTACTACTACCACTCCCTGAGCAAGGCCGCCGAGCAGTTGGGCTCGCTCGAACGCCTACCCATGTCGCTGAAGGTGCTGCTGGAAAACCTGCTGCGCTTCGAAGACAACAAGACCGTTACCGGTGACGATATTCAGGCAGTGGCCGACTGGCTGGGTGAGCGCCGCTCCGATCGCGAGATTCAGTACCGCCCCGCGCGGGTGCTGATGCAGGACTTTACCGGGGTTCCCGCGGTAGTGGATCTGGCTGCGATGCGTGACGCCGTGTCCCGCGCCGGTGGCGATCCGCAGCGGATCAATCCGCTGTCGCCAGTGGATCTGGTGATCGACCACTCGGTGATGGTCGACCACTTCGCCGATGCCAGCGCCTTTAACGATAACGTCGAGATCGAGATGCAGCGCAATGGCGAGCGCTACGAGTTTTTGCGCTGGGGCCAAAAGGCCTTCGACAACTTCCGTGTGGTGCCGCCGGGTACCGGCATTTGCCACCAGGTTAATCTGGAATACCTGGCCGAGAGTACCTGGGCCGAGGAGCGCGACGGCAAGCACTGGGCCTTCCCGGATACCCTGGTGGGTACGGATTCGCATACCACCATGGTTAACGGCCTGGGTGTGCTGGGCTGGGGTGTCGGTGGTATTGAGGCGGAGGCGGCCATGCTCGGCCAGCCGGTGTCGATGCTGATTCCTGAGGTGGTTGGCTTCAAACTGACCGGTAAATTGCGTGAAGGTATGACCGCTACCGATCTGGTGCTGACCGTGACGCAGATGCTGCGTAGCAAGGGCGTGGTCGGCAAGTTTGTCGAATTCTATGGCGACGGTCTGGCGGATCTGCCGCTGGCGGACCGCGCGACCATCGCCAATATGGCGCCGGAATACGGTGCTACCTGCGGTTTCTTTCCGGTGGATGACGAGACCCTGCGCTACCTGCGCTTGAGTGGTCGTCCGGATGCGGTGGTTGAGCGGGTCGAAGCCTACAGCAAGGCCCAGGGGCTATGGCGCGAGCCCGGCCATGAGCCGAGCTTTACCGATACCTTGCATTTGGATATGAACGAAGTCGAGGCCAGCCTGGCCGGGCCGCGTCGACCCCAGGACCGGGTAGCGCTGGGCGATGTGCATAGCGCCTTTGATGCGCTGCTGGGCCTGCAATTGAAGCCGGCGGACCAGGAGCAGGCGCGGCTGGAGAGCGAAGGCGGTGGCGGCACTGCGGTCGGTTCTGGTGGGGCCGAGGCGGTGGTGCATATTGATGGTGAAGAGCTGGTGCTCAGCCATGGCGCGGTCGTTATCGCGGCTATCACCTCCTGTACCAACACCTCCAACCCCAGTGTGATGATGGCAGCTGGACTGCTGGCGAAGAAGGCCGTTGAACGAGGGGTGCGGCGCAAGCCCTGGGTCAAGTCCTCCCTGGCACCGGGTTCCAAGGTGGTGACGGATTATCTGCTCAAGGCCGGGTTGACCGAGTACCTGGATCAGCTTGGTTTCAATCTGGTTGGCTATGGCTGCACTACTTGCATCGGTAACTCCGGTCCGCTGCCAGATGAGATCGCCAAGGCGGTCACGGAACATGATCTGGTGGTGTCGGCGGTTTTGTCGGGTAATCGTAACTTTGAAGGCCGGGTGCATCCACAGGTCAAGGCCAACTGGTTGGCTTCACCGCCGCTGGTAGTTGCTTATGCGCTGGCCGGTAATACGCGCATGAATCTGCTGGAAGAACCCCTGGGTCTGGATGCCGACAACCAGCCGGTATTTCTGCGCGATCTGTGGCCGAGCAATGCAGAGATCGCCGAGGCGGTGGCGCTGGTCGAGGACAGCATGTTCCGCGAACGCTACGCCGATGTATTTACCGGCGATGAGCATTGGCAGAGCATCAAGGTGGCCGAGGGCGCGACCTATGCCTGGAGCGGTGACTCCACCTACGTGAAGAACCCGCCGTATTTCGATCAGATAGACCAGCCGATTCAGCCGCTCAAGCCAGTCGATCAGGCGCGGGTGCTGGCG
>JBKBSI010000268.1:0-3908 GCA_046291745.1 Pseudomonas sp.
GAACACAGCCTGGACACCGCAAAGCTGGCGCAGCAAACCCATTCTGCAACAACCACAGTATCCCGACGTCCAGGCCCTGGCCCGGGTTGAACAGACGCTGCAGAGCTATCCGCCACTGGTCTTTGCTGGCGAGGCCCGCGAGCTACGCAAGCAGTTTGCCGAAGTAACCCAGGGTCGCGCCTTTCTGTTGCAAGGCGGCGACTGCGCCGAGAGCTTTGCCGAATTTTCCGCCCCCAAGATCCGCGACACATTCAAGGTGCTGCTGCAGATGGCAGTAGTCATGACCTTCGCCGCCAGGTGCCCAGTGGTCAAGGTCGGGCGCATGGCCGGACAGTTTGCCAAACCGCGCTCGGCCAACGATGAAGTCCAGGGCGACATCACCCTGCCCGCCTACCGCGGCGACATCATCAACCAGATCGGCTTCGAGCCCGCTGGCCGCGCGCCGGACCCGCAGCGTCTGTTGATGGCCTACCACCAGTCCACCTCCACCCTGAATCTGCTGCGCGCCTTCGCCCAGGGTGGCTTTGCCAGCCTCGACAAGGTGCACCAGTGGAACCTGGACTTTATCGCCAACTCGACCAACAGCCACCGCTTCGAGCATCTGGCCGAGCGCATCGATGAAAGCCTGGCCTTTATGCGCGCCTGCGGCGTCGATCTGGAGCACAGCGCGCAACTGCGGGAAACCAGCTTCTTCACCGCCCACGAAGCACTGCTGCTGAATTATGAAGAAGCCTTCACCCGTCAGGACAGCCTGACCGGCGACTGGTATGACTGCTCCGCGCATATGCTCTGGATCGGTGACCGCACCCGCCAGCTGGATGGCGCCCATGTCGAATTCATGCGCGGCATCAACAACCCGATCGGCGTCAAGGCTGGCCCCAGCAGCGACCCGGATGAACTGCTACGCCTGATTGACATCCTCAATCCGGACAACGACCCCGGCCGCCTGAATATCATAGTGCGCATGGGCGCAGGCAAGGTGGAGCAGCACATGCCCGCCCTGGTGCAGGCGATCCAGCGCGAGGGCAAGCAGGTGCTGTGGAGTTCCGACCCCATGCACGGCAACACCATCAAAGCCTCCAGCGGCTACAAGACCCGCGACTTTGCCAGCATTTTGTCCGAGGTCGAACAGTTCTTCGCCGTACATCACGCCGAAGGCACATGGGCCGGTGGTATCCATATCGAAATGACCGGACAGAACGTCACCGAATGCATTGGCGGCTCTACCCCAGTCACCGAAGCCGGTCTCTCGGACCGCTATCACACCCACTGCGACCCGCGCCTGAACGCCGACCAGTCACTGGAACTGGCCTTCATGATCGCCGAAACCCTGAAAAAAGCCCGCCGCTAGAAAGCTCCTCCACCGAATCTGTGGGAGCGGCGGCCCCGCCGCGAAGGGCTCGGACCCTGCATCCTGCTTCGCGGTCAAGCCCGCTCCTACCTGGTCAGTGCGCTCGCAAACGCTCCGGGCTACACCTCAACAGGTAGGAGCGGCGGCCCCGCCGCGAAGGGTTCAGACCCTGCATCCCGCTTCGCGGCCAGGCCGCCGCTCCCACCATCAACACCACCCCAACCCACCCCTCTGAATCACCAGTTTGGGTGCTTTACCGCAAACACCAATACCGTATCCTTGGCGAGCCATACAGTCGTTATGCCTCGCATATAACCTGGCGCCGACCGCCCGCACGGGCAGAGACACAACAAAGCCAATAAAAAGGATCTCCCAATGACTGCGCTATTCCGCTTGGCTCGTCAGAGCCTCACCGTAGTACTGGTCTCACTGCTCTGCTTCGGCAGCGCCCAGGCCATCAACCCACCCGCTAGTACCGCAGTAGATACCCTGATCATTGGCGACTCGGTTTTCGCCCTGTCTGGTGATATCCATCGCAACCTGGAACGCGACCTGAACAAAACCATCAACACCAGTGCCCGCTCAGGCTGCCAGATGATCGGTGGCAACTTTATCTGCAGCCGCCGCTACTCCATCCCCACCCAGTATGCCAACGCCAACAAGCGCGGCATCAAGACAGTGATTTTCAACGGTGGCGGTAACGACATCCAACTCAACAGCTGCGCCCCGTCACTGAGCCGCTGCATGCCCCTGCTCAACGACCTCGAAGACGAAATCGCCAAGCTGGCCCAGCAAATGCGTGCTGACGGCGTACAGAAGATCATCTTCCTCGGTTACTACAACGGCACCGGCAACGCTGCCGCACTGCACGAAATCAACAACTACAGCATGGCCCGCAAAGCCGCTACCTATGCTGGTCTGGGCATTACCTTCATCGACGTTCGCCAGGCCTTCAACGGCAACGAGTCACGCTACCTCCTCAGCGACGGCATCCACCCCACCGCTGCCGGCTCACGCGTACTGGCTGACCTGATCCGTCGCGCCCTGTAAAGCGAGCCCCCTACCCTTGAATCCCCACCCGGCTTTAAGGGTGGGGATTCAAGCGGTCCCGCCTTCATCCTAAGGGCTCGCCTACCAAAGGATCCCACCTATGAACCGCCATCTACCTTAGCGCGAGTGCCGCTAACGATCACGGAACCACCTCACAAAACCAACGGGAATCGGTACAGTCCCGCAACACCTGTTCCCATCTGTACTCTTGAGCGGCTCCCGTTCGAGCACGCATAATGTCGGCCCCTCGCCTCACCGCACAGGCCATCCCATGTTCCGCTGGTTTGAACAACGACTGAATCCCTTCCCCACCGACGAGCCGCAGGAACCGCCGCGCACGCTGCTGGCCTTCTGTCTGTATTTCACCCGCGGTAGCTGGCTGTACCTGAGTATCGCCGCAGTAATGATGGCAATGATCGCCGTTACCGAAGTCTGGCTGTTCAGTTTTCTCGGCAGCATCGTCGACTGGCTCGCGGTGCAGAATCGCGAGACCTTTGTGCAGAACGAGGGCTGGAAGCTGTTCGGCATGGGTGTGGTGGTGATGCTGCTGTTGCCATTGCTGATCCTCGGCAACTCGCTGGTCAGCCATCAGACGCTGATGGGCAATTACCCGATGCGCATCCGCTGGCTGGTGCACCGTTACCTGCTGCGCCAGTCCATGGCCTTCTACCAGGACGAGTTCGCCGGGCGTATCGCCACCAAACTGATGCAGACCGCGCTGGCCGTGCGCGAGTGCGTGATCAAGCTGATCGACGTGCTCAACTATGTGGTGGTGTATTTCCTCGGTACCCTGCTGGTGGTTGGTATTGCCGACTGGCGCCTGACCCTGCCAATGATCGGCTGGATGGCAGGCTATATTCTGCTGATGCGCCGCTACATCCCGCTGATGGGCAAGGTCGCCGAGGAACAGGCTGACGCGCGCTCGATCATGACCGGACGCATCGTCGACAGTTATACCAACATCCAGACGGTCAAACTGTTTTCCCACTCACGGCGTGAATCCACCTATGCCCGCGAGGGCATGGACGGCTTCATGACCACCGTCTACCGGCAGATGCGCCTGGTCACCCAGGTCAACTTCCTGCTCTACATGCTCAACGGCACCCTGCTGGTCAGCGTTACCGCGCTGGCCATCTGGCTGTGGCTGAACGAAGCCGCCACCATCGGCGCCGTTGCCGTGGCCACCGGGCTGGTGTTGCGCCTGTGGGGTATGTCGCAGTGGATCATGTGGGAGTTGTCGGCGCTGTTCGAGAACATCGGCACCGTGCAGGACGGCATCAACTCCATCTCACGGCCGCAGATTGTTCAGGATATCGATAACGCCCCAGCCCTGCGCGTGGACAGCGGCGAGATCCGCTTCGACCATGTGCGTTTTCACTACGGCAAGGACCAGGGCGTATTCGATGACCTGCACCTGACCATCAAACCCGGTGAAAAGATCGGCCTGGTTGGCCGCTCCGGTGCTGGCAAGTCAACGCTGGTCAACCTGTTGCTGCGCTTTCACGAT
>JBKBSI010000269.1:0-3821 GCA_046291745.1 Pseudomonas sp.
GGAGCAGGCGCCGCATTCGATGCAGTCAAACAGGTGCTGGCGCTTGAGTTGTTCGTAGTCCTTGCCCAGGGCAAACCAGTGCAACTGCTGTGGCAGCAGTTCGGCGGGGCAGGCTTCGGCGCACAGGCCACAGCGGATACAGGCCTGGGCGGGTGGTGGTGGTGGCAGCTCTTCGCGGGTGCCGGCCAGCAGGCAGTTGCTGGTCTTGACGATGGGCGCGTCGAGGCTTTGCAGGGTAAAGCCCATCATCGGCCCGCCCATGACCAGCCGATAGAGCTGTTCTGGCTGCAAACCGGCAAAGCTCAGCAGGTCGCGGATCGGTGTGCCGATCAGCGCTTCAACGTTGGTCGGGTGCGTCAGTGCCGCGCCGGTCAGGGTGGTGATGCGTTTAATCAGCGGCTGGCCAAGCAGTACAGCATCGTGAATGGCGATCAGCGTGCCGATGTTCTGGCAGACCATGCCGATATCCGCGGGCAGCCCGCCACTGGGGACTTCCTTGCCGGTCAGAATCTGGATCAGCTGCTTTTCGCCACCGGAAGGATACTTGGTGGGGAACTCGATTACCTGCATCGGCTTGTCGCCCACCGCGGCGCGCATGGCGGCAATGGCTTCGGGCTTGTTGTCCTCGATGCCGATCAGTACCTGCTCGGGATGCAGTATGTGGATCAGGATTTCGATGCCGGCGACGATCTCGGCGGCTTTGTAGCGCATGGCGGTATCGTCGGCGGTAATGTAGGGCTCGCACTCGGTACCGTTGATGATCAATGTGTGCAGCTTCTGCTCTGGCCGTGCCTTGAGCTTGGCCGCTGTCGGAAAGCCTGCGCCACCCAGGCCGCTGACGCCGGCATTGCGAATCATGTCGAGCAGGGTGGTGGCCTCCAGCGCTGTGTAGTCACTGGCTGGGTGCAGTTCGATCCATTGGTCCTGGCCGTCGGCATCCAGGGTGATAGCCCATTCTTCCAGGCCGGAGGCGTGCGGGTAGGGTGCGGGACCAATGGCGCTGACGGTGCCGGAGGTCGGTGCATGCAGTGCGCAGCTGACCAGGCCACTGGCTTCGGCCAGCAGTTGGCCCTTGAGTACCCGTTCGCCAATGCTTACCACTGGTTCGGCCCGGGCGCCGATATGCTGTAGCAGCGGCAGTATCAGCTGTTTGGGCAGCGGCATTTGCTCCAGTCCGTGCTGGGTGGACTCGTGCTTGTGTTCTTCGGGATGAATACCGCCTGGGATGTCCCAGATTCTCACCTTGGCCAGCATCAGGCAGCTCCGTGTTGGGCGTCAGTGGCGATCAGCCGGGCGGGTGGCAGGGGGAAATCCCATTTCCAGTTTTGCGCGGTGGTCGGCAGCGGCAGCATGTCGATGCAGTCTACGGGGCAGGGCTCGACGCACAGGTCGCAGCCGGTACATTCATCGACTATCACGGTGTGCATCTGTTTGGCGGCGCCAAGAATGGCGTCCACTGGGCAGGCCTGGATGCATTTGGTGCAGCCGATGCATTCGGCTTCGCGTATGTAGGCGACCATGCGCGGCTTTTCTTCGCCATGCTCGGCGTCCAGCGGCGGCGCTTCGACATCCAGCAGGTCGGCCAGGGCGTGAATGGTGGCTTCGCCGCCGGGTGGGCACTTGTTGATCGGTTCGCCATTGGCGATACCCTCGGCGTAGGGTTTGCAGCCGGGGTGTCCGCATTGGCCGCACTGGGTTTGCGGCAGCAGGGCGTTGATCTGGTCGACAATCGGGTCGCCTTCGACTTTGAAGCGAATGGCGGCATAGCCGAGGATGGCGCCGAAGATCAGCGCCAGGCCCAGCAGGACGAGGATGGCAGTGAGGACGATGGACATGCTACAGCCTTATCAATCCGGTAAAGCCCATGAACGCCAGGGACATGAGTCCGGCGGTGATCATGCCGATGGCGGCGCCCTGGAAGGGTCGGGGTACGTCGGCGATGGCGATGCGTTCACGCAGGCCGGCAAACAGGATCAGAATCAGCGAGAAGCCCAGTGCGGCGCCCAGGCCGTATACAGCTGATTTCATGAAGGTTTGCTCGGCGCGGTTGGTGTTCAGCAGCGCTACGCCGAGTACGGCGCAGTTGCTGGTGATCAGTGGCAGGAAGATACCCAGCACGCGGTACAGCAGCGGGCTGGTCTTGTGCACGACCATTTCGGTGAACTGCACGACGACGGCGATCACCAGGATAAAGGATATGGTGCGCAGAAACTCGAGCTCGAAGGGCACCAATATGTATTGAAACGTAAGGTAACTGAGGATTGACGCCAGCGTCAGGACGAAGGTGGTCGCTGCCGACATGCCAATAGCGGTCTCCAGCTTGCCGGACACGCCCATAAAAGGACACAACCCGAGAAACTGCACCAGCACAAAGTTGTTGACCAGTATGGTACTGATCAGGATCAGGGCAAATTCCGTCATGTTACCTAACCGTTGTGAAACCGCTTTGGTTGTGTTGCCGCTTTAAAAGACTGTTGCTGGTCGTTCTGCGTGGCCGCGTTCTGAGCCGCCTGTACAGGACACGCTGTAAATACTTCCCTGTACGCTCGACCATGCCCGTCCTGGGCATGGACGGTCCTGCACAGGCGGCTCAGAACACGGCTGCTCCAACTCCGTGCGTGCCCAATTTTGAGTGCTACTTAACCCGTTGCCCTGGCTTGGCGCCATCATCCGGACTCAACAGGTAAATCTCTTCACCACCCGGGCCCGCCGCCAGCACCATACCTTCAGACAGGCCGAATTTCATTTTGCGTGCCGCCAGGTTGGCGACATAGAGCGTAAGCCGACCTTCCAGCTTGCTGGGGTCAGGATAAGCGCTCTTGATCCCGGAAAACACATTGCGTTTGGCATCACCAATATCCAGGGTCAGACGCAGCAGCTTGTCCGCGCCCTCGACGAATTCGGCCTTTTCAATCAGGGCCACACGCAGATCCACCGCTGCGAAGGTGTTGAAGTCGATCTCCGGTGCAATCGGCTCCTTGGTCAGCTCACCATTGCCGATCGCGGCGGGTGCGGTTTCAGTTGCAGCGGCTTCCAGGTCTTCCTTGGAGGCTTCGACCATGGCCTGGATCTTGGCAGGCTCAATACGCGTCAGCAGCGGGGTAAAGGCGTTCAACTGATGGTCGGCCAGCAGCTTGGTGTGGCTGTCCCAGGTCAGTTCCGGCACGTTCAGGAACGCTTCCGCATCGGCGGCCAGCTTCGGCAATACTGGCTTGAGGAAGATCACCAACTGACGGAACAGGTTGATGCCCAGTGAGCAGATCGCCTGCACTTCATCCTGTTTGCCTTCAATCTTGTTCAGGGCCCAGGGCGCCTTGTCTGCGATATAGGCGTTGGCCTTGTCTGCCAGGCCCATGATTTCGCGCATGGCGCGGGAGAAGTCGCGCTTCTCGTAGGCGTCGGCGATACCTGGCGCGGCGGCGATAAAGGCGTCTGTCAATTCCGGCGCGGGGTTGGCCGCGACCATGACACCGCCGTTGCCTTTGTGAATAAAGCCCGCACAGCGGCTGGCAATGTTAACTACCTTGCCGACCAGATCCGAGTTCACCTTCTGCACAAAGTCATCCAGGCTCAGGTCCATGTCTTCCACGCCACGGCTGAGCTTGGCTGCGTAGTAGTAACGCAGGTACTCGGGGGAGAGGTGGTCGAGGTAGGTGCGGGCCTTGATAAAGGTGCCGCGGGATTTGGACATCTTCTGGCCGTTTACTGTCAGGTAACCATGTACGTTGACTGCAGTCGGCTTGCGGAAGCCTGCACCTTCAAGCATCGCTGGCCAGAACAGTGTGTGGAAATTGATAATGTCCTTGCCGATAAAGTGATAC
>JBKBSI010000026.1:0-24647 GCA_046291745.1 Pseudomonas sp.
CTGAATGCAATCGACAATGGCCTTGACCGCATAGATTTGGTAGGGCCGCATGATCATCAGCTTCTGCTCACTGGCCACTAGCACCATGTAGCGGCTGATCATCTGCCCCAGAGTGCATTTGGCCAGGAAGGCGTCGGCAAAGGCATCCAGAAGAGTAATTTTGCTGTTGTCTTCGCCAGCCAGTTGGTAGATGGGCAAAAAACGCTCATCGGCATTAAAGGCGAAGTGCTGGCTATGGTTGTTGGCAAAGTAGTAGGTGTTGCCGCGGTTACTGACGATAAATAACTGCATAAAGCACAGCAACGAATTGGCGTAGCCGTTACCGAGCTCATTTTTGTATTGAACGATCTGCTCCATGGCACGGCGCGGGTTGATGCCTATGGTTTTCAGCTCAATCTGCACCAGCGGCAGGCCATTGAGCAGAACGATTACATCGTAGCGGTGGTGGCTGTTGTCAGTATTGATGCGCAGCTGGTTGATCACCTCAAAGTCGTTTTTGCACCAGTCCTTGAGGTTGACCAGCATATAGTCCAGCGGAGTGCCGTCTTCACGTTCGATCTTGCCCCACTCGCGCAAGGTTTTAGCGGCCTGGAAAACATCGGCGTTAATGATCTCATCACGCAGGCGGGCGAACTCGGCATCGGTGAGGCGAACACGGTTCAGCGCCTCAAACTTCTCGCGGAAATTCTGCTCCAGTGCGGCCTTGTCGCGGATGTCTGGGCGGTAGGTGTATTTAAGCTCTTCGAGCTTTTTGATCAAATCTTGCTCGATTTGGTTCTCTTTGATGCGCATCCAGTCATCTCATTAGCTTGGGAGCTGCTTCATAGGTAGCCTTGACTACGAGGCTGGATAGTACTTTGCCCTATTCGACGTTTGTTTGCAGCCCAAGGTCTCAGGAATACTCATTGAAAACAGCTATAAACCTCGCATTGGCCACGCTGATTTCTGCACTCTAAACATTCACCACCCCTTTGCACCTTGGATAACCGTTGCACCCCCAAAAATCATTGCCCGCATTTCTACCTTGCCTAGCGATACGCTTGACCATCGCACCGCTGCACAACGGCTCTATCGCCAATGGCTGGAATGCAGGTTTCGTGGCAATTGTTGACTCACCAACGGTAGACTTGGCGCGTCGATCTGCAAACAATGTTTTGAGCCGCTGCCATCTACCAGCTGAATATTGCCCATCCGCGAAGAACCTCAGGACTGGGGCCTTGCCTTTTGCCCGGTCTTGTCTTTTTTCCTTGCCACACCACTCACAGGCTCTGCACCATTCGACACCTCGGAAACCCCGAACACCCCCAAAACTGCTGCCCAGCCTTCGCCCCTGATTTCACGGTACGTACCAGCAGCGCACTGCCACACTTCGGACATTGCCGCTCGGCAGTTGGATCACTTCGGCGATTAAGGTTTTGCACGTGCTCACGATGGGTAGCAAGGGTTGGCGCGCGCCTGCCGGTTTGCAGCGCTCTGAGCATGGCGTTGACTTCTGCCTCGCTGAATACGCGTTGCTGGAACGACTTGATATAGCGGATAAAGCCAATGCCTTGCGTCACGTTATCTGGCAAGTCGGTTTTGAAGGTGCTGCCGCCAACAAAGGTGATCACCGAGTGCAGGTGCTCAGGGCTAAGACCCAGCGTGGTTTCAATTGCCTTGAGGTGCTTGTAGTTCTGCCTCAGCGGGTTCTGGAACTTGAATGTGCGTTTGTAGAGTTTCTGCGTCCATTGCGCCTGCTTTTCGCTGCCGAAAATCCAGCCGCTCATGTTCTTCGTTTCCAGCACAAAGATGCCGTAGGGCGAGAGAAAAACGTGGTCGATTTGGGTGGTGCCGTCTGGTGTGTTGAGGGTGACGTTATGGAGGCGGCGATATACCTGCTTATCCAACTGCCAATGAGCGAACAGCCGCACTAGTAGCTCGCCAATATGACCCTTGGCCCAAGGTGACTTCAGCAGACTGAAGAACAGCACGACTGGGATAAACCAGCTCAGCATGCCCCATACCTGCACGATTGTGGGAGAGAAATCCATTTCTTAACCTTCAGTTATCCTGAGTTAACAGAGCGTTACCTACATTTGGCGTAAGAGTAACAGGCTCGGGGCCAAGCCTTACCCACTAGTGGCTCAATGCCTTTATTCCAAAGTAAACCTTCCTGCCTGAAAATGCCACAACTACGTTGTGGGTATTCAGTGCCATCGTAGCCACGTACAAGAAGGCCTTACCCCTAGCCTTCAAAAGCCGTGTTATCTGGCTGAAGTAACGTACTTCAATATCTCTACCACCTGCTTAGGTGTCTTTGGCCATGGCGGCGCAATAAGCCGTCCTAACTAGAGCGGTCAGATGCCGCCTTCTTTTGCATGGCTTTGAACTGCCTGCCGAGCAAAAAGCTGTAGCTCAACCACAGTACCAGTAGATAGACCACCGAAACGACGGCCATTATTACCAACAGAACCATTGCCTGCTCTTGCAGCATGCTCCATAGCATGGCAACACCATCGGGTTCTGTGACCGCGACAACGGCGGCGAATAGCAACGAGACCAGAACAGACGCCAGGAACGACAGAAAGATCAACCAGGTCTTCTCGGTGCCCGTCGGCAAACGTTGGTGGTCCTTGATGAAGTAATGACCGGTTGCGGTTGCCGAGCCGATCAATATGCCCATATTGATACCGGCATTGCCTTCCAGATCCAGCAGGGTGAGCACTACCGCAGCTACTACCATCAGGCCCAGGTGAATGCCTGCGAATATGAGTAGGTACTTTTTCAGCGAGGTGTTCCTGACCATTGGAGTCTTCCTTGTGTAGTGAGCAGTATCGGGCCTGACAGCAGTGTCAGGCGGCACAGGATAGCTCAGCCAGCGCAGTCAGAGATAGAACCGTAGCTCACTTACACCAGCTAGGTAGGTTGGTGCGCCATAGCCCTAACCAAAAACCCGGGGCGACACCTGACCCAAGCGCCGCACCTGTCTGAGAGCCTCAGCCGAACGCGCCGCTACAGATGCTCTGTGGTACAGCTGGCGGGCTTTGCTGGGATCTATGGGCTCGTCGATGCCCTGCTCGGCCAAACGGCCACGTTCGGTGTACGCGGCGGCTTCCGTCTCGGCGATCAGTTGCAGGAGTGCTCGGGCTGTGTCGGCGTCTAGCGGCATACCTTTGCCTACCTTGTCCATGTTGGCGGGTCTGGCCGTGGCGTGTGCCACGACCGCATGCGCTAATCTGCCCGCTCTTCAGCCTGGCCGGGAGCCTTTTGCGATGAAACGCGACATGCTGCGATAAAGCGGAAAATAAAAATAACCAAACCTGCTAGTGCATGGGCGCCAGCCAGGCGCTCATGGCCACAGGTTCTTGCTCGCGGTGCTGCACCTCCTCGTTGCCACGCCGAGAACCAAGTATTCAGCACATGAATCCCTGATCATAACTGGCCAGACTCGAGCGATACATTTCAGCCAAGTGTCTCAATCACCAGAGCGCTGCGAAGCCTAACCCAAATGGGCTATTTACAAAAATAGCTCTCTATGGGGCACAAAAATGGACGACTGAACCAGCGCGGATACGCATTTGCTCTCAGTCAAACCCCGATTTGACCTCAATGGCAAAATCTGACCAATGAGTCAGATCGTCTATCGGGCCATTTTTAAGATAAGACCCACTACGACGCATATATCGAATATATCTCTTTTATGAATTTTTTACTCGTTGACCCGTGCGCCTTCTTGGGGATAGGTTCAGCGTGAAGCTGAATGAACGTTCATCCGCAAATCAAAGCTTGAATGGTCTCGGCTCACAGCGCACCAGTCTGCCAAGGCTGGGGTAGCAACAATTACAAAAACAATCGGAGAGCCTTATGTCTCGCATGGTTTTCAACGTATCGAGTGTGCGTTCAACGCTGCTCACCTGTGCATTGGCACCGCTGGTTTTAGCGATGTCAGGTTGCCTGGGCGGTTCCTCTTCCAGTTCTTCTCCCAGTGACAACAACCTGACAGGGACTTTTGTCGATAGCCCGGTTTCGGGGCTCGACTATCAAGGATCATCTACTCCAGCAGGCCAGACCAATGAGAATGGCCAGTTCACTTACGTAGAAGGTGAAAACATCAGCTTCGCCATCGGTGATCTGGAGCTGGGCTCCGCGGTAGGAGCAGAAGTAGTAACGCCCCTGAGCGTCACCGAAGGTGCAGACTCCCCCACCGACCAGCGTGTGACCAACAAGCTCATCCTGCTACAAACACTGGATGCAGATGGTGACCTGAACAATGGCATCCAGATTACCGATGTGATCCGGGCCGAAGTGTCAACCAGAGCAAACAGCATCTATTTCGACCAGACACCTGGGGACTTCCGCGCCAGCCTGGAGCCGTTGCTCGATGACCTGAAAGCGGCGGGAGCCTTTTCCGACAGCGCCATTCGCACGCGCACTGTGGTCACTTCCAGGAATGCCCTTGAGCATTTCGCGCGTTCCACGAGCCCGCGTACGTTAGTCACTACGAGTGGCGGCCAACTGCGCGGTTTTGAAGCAGATGCGGACAACTGGCAGTTTCTGGCCATTCCCTACGCCAAGCCCCCGGTTGGCGATCTGCGCTGGCGCCCACCGGTCAAGCCTGAACCCTGGACCGGTGTACGTGATGCAGTCGCGTGGAGCGACCAGGCCGCACAAAACCCGGCACTGCAGCGCTTCGGCGAAGGCGGCATGAGTGAGGACTCACTCTACCTCAATGTTACCGCGCCAAAAGAGGCGAGCGATCTGCCCGTCATGGTCTGGTTCCATGGCGGCGGCTTCACTGCGCTCACGGCCAACACCCTTCCCTTCAACAACCCAGGTGCTCTGGTGACCAAGGATGTGGTGCAGGTGTCGGTAAACCATCGACTGGGGCCATTCGGCTACATCGCGCATCCCGCATTGAGCGCCGAGAACGATTACAAAGGCTCGGGCAACTATGGCCAAATGGATCTGGTCATGGCGCTCGAATGGGTCCGTGACAATATCGAAGCCTTCGGCGGCAACCCAGACAACGTGACGATCTTCGGGGAGTCGGGGGGTGGCCGTAAAGTGCTTTCGCTGATGGCCTCGCCGCAGGCCAAGGGGCTGTTCCACAAGGCCATCAGCCAGAGCGGTACCCTGTTTCCGGATACACGCAGTCTGGCCGCAGCGGAAGCCATTGGCAGCCAACTGCAGACCCGCATGAGCGCAACGTCGCTGGCCGAGATGCGTGAGAGAAGCTGGCTGCAGGTAGTACAGGGCGCCGCAACACTCGTACCCTACACCAACGTCGACAACTTCTACCTGCCCACTACCGAGCGCGTCAGCTTCGAGAGTGGCAACCAGAACGACGTGCCCTTCATGTTTCTGATCAACACCAACGACACACCTGATCCGAACAACACCGTGCTCAATGTCTTCCCGTGGATGGAGCCGCTCAGCGAGTCGCCTCACTATGCGGTGCTGTTCAGCCATCAACCTGCGGGCTGGAAAGCGCGGGGAGTCGAGGCCTATCACGCCGCCGAATTGGCCTATCTGTTCAACGCACCAGAGAGCGTCATCACCCACTTCCTGATGAGTCTGGTAATTAATCCGGCTACCGACGCACCCCTGGTAATCGGCGATCTCAATGGCAATGGCATCACCGGTTCACAGGGCGATACGGATGACATTTTCACCTCCGCTGGCTTCGATGCCACGGACGATGAAGTCATCGACCGCATGATGACCATCTGGACCAATTTCGCCAAGACCGGCAACCCCAGCATACCGGGCGAGCTCGACTTTCCGGAGTACAAGGGCGACACGCAAACCTACGTTGAGCTGAGCGATAGCGCCGAGATCAAGGACAACCTGTCCTCTGTGATTGCCAACTAATACAACAAGAAAGGTACTTGCAATGACTTTTTCACTTTCAAGGGCTCACCCAGCGCTGGCAGCGATGGCACTTGCCCCGCTGGTGCTGGCACTCTCCGGGTGCCTGGGCGGCTCAAGCAGCTCGTCATCAGATGCGCCAGCACCCAGCAGCACGGGCACGTTCATAGACAGTCCCGTAGCGGGCCTCAATTACCAGGGCAGTAGTACATCCGCCAGCCTTACCGACGCACAGGGGCGCTTCACCTACGCAAATGGCGAGACCATCCACTTTGCCATCGGCGCGCTGGATCTGGGCGCGGCGGTGGGCGCAGAGGTGCTCACACCACTGAGCATCACTGAGGGTGCGGATTCAGCGGAGGACCAGCGTGTCACCAACATGCTCGTGCTACTGCAATCGCTGGATGCCGACGGTGACCTGAACAACGGTATTCAGATAACCGACCGCATTCGCGACGAAGTATCGGCGAGTGCCAACGGCATACTGCTCGATCAGCCGACTGCGGATTTTCGTGACAGCCTGCAACCGCTGCTGGATACACTGCAGGCGGCTGGAGCCTTTTCGGATACCGATCCTCGCGCGCGCCAGGTTACTTCGGTAGCCGACGCGCGTGAACACTTCGCGCGTTCCATGAGCCCCCGCAAGCTGGTGACCACTACCGGCGGCGAACTGCGTGGCTTCGAAGCGAACGATAACACCTGGCAGTTTCTCGGGGTGCCGTACGCCAAGCCACCGCTTGGCGACCTGCGCTGGAAGCCACCGGTAGCACCCGAGCCCTGGTCGTGCGTACGGGATGCCGTGGCATGGGCGGATCAGGCTGCCCAGGACCCCAGTCTGCAGTCAGTCAACAAGGGCGGGATGAGCGAGGACTCGCTCTATCTGAACGTTACCGCGCCCAAGGATGCTGAGGGCCTACCGGTCATGGTGTGGTTTCATGGTGGCTCCTTCACCATCCTGTCCGGCAACTCGGAGCAGTACAACAACCCTGACAGCCTGACCAACGAGGGCGTGGTCCTGGTGACCGTCAATCACCGGCTTGGGCCCTTTGGCTATATTGCGCATCCGTTGCTGAGCGCAGAAAGCGGTTACAACGGCTCGGGAAACTACGGGCAGATGGACCTGGTAAAGGCGCTCGAGTGGGTGCGTGACAACATCGCCGCGTTCGGTGGTGATCCGGGCAACGTGACGCTGTTCGGTCAATCAGGTGGCGGCGGCAAAACCTACGCGCTGATGAACTCGCCGATGGCCAAAGGACTGTTCCACAAAGCGATAGTGCAAAGCGCTTTTGCGCCACTCGACACTACGGGAACACGCGAGTCGTCTCTTAGCTCCGCGGAACAGTTCGGCGCTGCCCTTTTCCAGCGCGCGGGCGTTGCTACCCTGGAGGAAGCCAGAGCGCTGGACTGGACTGACCTGGTGCAAGCGGATATTGACGGTGGAATCGTGCGCCAGAGCTACAGACCGAACGTGGACTATTACTACCTTCCGAACACCTACTACCAGAATGCGCTGGAAGGAATGCCCAGTGATGTGCCCATGATGGCCGGCGTCACCTCAGGCGACGGTGCCAACCACCGCCTGTCGCTGCCCGTCTGGCTGAATCAGCGTACGCCCACCTACGAGTCCCAGCAGTTCATCTACAAGTTCAGCCGCGTCCCGGATGGGTGGGCAGACATGGGACTGCGCAGTTGCCATGGCTGCGAGCTGCCCTATCTGTTCAATCATCCTGCGGGAATGGTTCAGAACTTCCAACTGGGCCTGGTGACCACGCCAGCGGGTGAGCGGCCGACTATTGGTGATCTGAATGGCAATGGGATAACCGGTAGTCAGGGGGATCGGGAGGATATCTTCCTATCGATGGAATACGGTGCGGTGGACGACAGCGTCGCCCAGAAGATGATGAGCATGTGGGCCAACTTCGCCAGAACCGGCAACCCCAGCACAGAGTCGTTTGATTGGCCGGTCTTTACCCTCGAAAACGACACCTTCGTTGAAATTGAGCCGGACGGCGAGGCTGTCGTGAAGACAGGCTTGAACACGGCCGTCAGAAACTAAGCCACAGGCTGCGGCGAGCGCTCCTTGTTACGCAAGGGCGCTCGCTGGAAGCCCCTGTACTGCCAGTCGTAGGCTTTGATAAAGTACTTGGGTTAAAGCTGCCGCATTGGGAACTCAAGTAATGAAAGCATTGCTGTTGGTCACACTCCTGATGACCGGCTGTGCGACCAGCTTGACCGACACCGCTGTTGGAGATGCCAGGCAATCTCTAAAAAACTATGGACTGAGCCGGTGCCTGTTGGAAGCTTTGCCCGCAGAGGAGTCTGCGCTGCGTGAGGATCTGGCCAGCGCTAGCCGTGCCTATCATTTCATGGGCCACGGGCCGCACCAGATACTGCAAGACGAGGACAGCCTGGAGACTCTGCACGACCCCTACCAAGAAACCCGCAGTTTCGTCTTAAGCCGCTATGCTGCCACAGGCTCGCCGATGAAGACCGGCGACGGCAAGAGCGCCTTTCATGCCTGCCTGGCTATCTATAATTCTGCCGAATTTGATCAGTTTGTGCGCACTCAGGACGCTTACCTACCATAGGCTTGCCCACCTTTTAAAATAGCGCTGAAGACCCCCTGCAAGAATGTCTGTCGGCATAGCTACCAAGCCAATACCCGCCACCGCCATACGCCATTATGTTGCGCTGAGAACAACATAATGTGACGTGCCATATTTTCCCGATCCGCCTTAATCTACGCCGAATTGCAGGGTGTGCGGCATCTGTTTAGCTGGGCAGCCCTCTGCGTCGATTTTGAGTTTTCTACGCCCGCTTTGGGCACTTTCAAAGGGAAGGGAGAGTTTATGAACAAGTATGGCGCGGAGTTTTTTGGCACCTTCTGGCTGGTGCTGGGTGGTTGCGGTAGCGCGGTGTTGGCAGCCAGCTTCCCCGAGCTGGGTATTGGCCTGCTGGGTGTGTCACTGGCCTTTGGTCTGACCGTTCTGACCATGGCTTACGCGATCGGTTATATCTCCGGTTGCCACCTGAATCCAGCGGTGTCTATTGGCCTCTGGGCTGGCGGGCGCTTTCCGGCCAGGGAGCTTTTCCCCTATATCAGTTCGCAGGTTCTGGGTGGCATTGCAGCGGCTGGGGTGCTGTATCTCATGGCCAGCGGCAAGCCGGGTTTTGAGCTGGCTGCGGGCTTTGCTGCCAACGGTTATGGCGAACACTCCCCCGGGCAGTACAGCCTGTTTTCTGCGCTGATCACGGAAGTGGTCATGACCATGATGTTTCTGCTGGTGATTCTTGGTGCTACTGACAAGCGTGCTCCCCAAGGTTTTGCGCCTATTGCCATCGGCCTTTGCCTGACGCTGATTCACCTGATCAGCATTCCGGTTACCAATACCTCGGTGAACCCTGCACGCAGTACCGGCGTTGCGCTGTTCGTGGGCGATTGGGCAACTGCACAGCTGTGGCTGTTCTGGGTGGCGCCAATTGTTGGTGGTGCGCTGGGTGCGGTGGTCTATCGGTTTATCTGTAGTGAAAAAGCTGACCAGGAACCCTCCCAGCCAGAGACTCCGGCGAGTACGGCGCAGCCTTTAAGCTGATTCGCCTGATGCGCGGCTAACCATCGAGTTCATAACAGGCTTTGGCCCCCCTCGGGGGGGGGGGGTATCAAGGGTTAGAAGATCACTACACCGAGCAAAAAGGCGCCCAACAGGCTAATCAACAGCATTGAAATGGACCAAACGTGGAACGGCACCCACAAGCCTGGCTGTCGGCCCAGCCTCAGGGCGATCAAGTTGGCCAAGGAGCCAATAGCCAGTCCGAAACCGCCGACATTTGCACCCCAGGCAAGCCCATACCAGTGCTGTGAAAACTCAGACAGGAAAATGGTGGCAGGAACATTGGATATGAACTGCGACAGGATAATCGCCCCTGTAATTTCTGCCCCAGGCAGTGCGAGCAGCCTGTCCACTACCTGCACCATGAAGGATAGCTGGGCGAGCAAGCCCAGGTTGATAAACATGAGGATAAAGACCAGTACAATCAGCCAGTCCACTCCTTGCAGAACACGCCGCCAGCCGAGCAGGAACAACGACAGCACGGCGATCACTGCAATGGCCGTCTGCCCCCACTCTACCAGCAGCAGAAATATCGGAAAGCACAACAGGGATACCCAGAACAGCTTGCGATTGGCAGGGCTTGCAACCAGCGGCGCTTGAATAGCAACCCTGCGACCTGAGAAGGCCACCAATATCAGCAACAGCAAGCCGACCAACATCCAGGTGGAAATTGGCAGCATGTGCCATGCAAAGGTGATGAAGCTATCGCCTGATCGTTGCCAGAGATACAGATTTTGCGGGTTGCCAATCGGGCTGACGGCAGAGCCTGCATTGACCGCCAAGGCCTGAAAAATGATCAGTCTGCCTAGGGGTAGATTGGCCAACTTCCCCAGGCTGACGGTGAGTGGCACTACTATGAACAAGGCGACATCGTTGGTGATGATCGACGACAGCAGAGCGGCAAATAGCACCATAGCCACTGCCAGTTGTCGCTCGGTATGCACGCGTTCAAGTAGCAAATGCCCCGCGCGCATCAGTGCGCCACTGTCTTCCATCCCCCGGCTGAGCACCATTAGCCCAGCCAGGATGGCGATGGTATGCCAGTCTACGAGCTGCGGTAGCCGCTGCCACTCAACGGGTGTCAGCAACAGCATGAGAGCGAAACCGAGAAGCAACGCCAACAACAACAGGTCTTCAGACAGTCGCGAAAGGACGAAACGAAGCAACCTCATAGAGACAACTTTTCCTGACTGATCATGGACCGAAAGGGGGCTGAACTGATTGACCCGCGGTGCTCAAGTGGTTCTCCCAGGAGGTGAACCAAACATTGAAAGCGCTTCCATTCATCGTTGGCACCTCAGAAACTGCGGGTCAACTGCTACCTGTCGCTGGTTATGGTAGCTCATCAGGTAGTTGCGATTACCCGGATGGCGCCGATTGTTTCATTGCCCAGGAACAAACCGAATAACCTGGTCAAACAACGGCCCTTTGCGGATACTCCAGGAATCCACCAGCAAGCCAAGCTCGTCCCTGCCTGGGTTCTGGCGCTGCTCGATCAATCCAAACCATTGATAGATGTGAGACAGGCGGTGACTCATTGCGTTGGAGACCTGCCTTCGGGCTGAACTGAAAGACAGGCTCTGTGCTTCTTCTTCCAGAACAGGGAATGCCTCCAACCAGTCATCCACCAGGCTTGACTCTTCCTGCCATTTTTCACCCGCTATATAAAGCAGCCATAGCGTAAAAGGTGCAGTCGTCTGGATGCCCGGCATCTCATCATGACGCCCCATATAAGCCCAGTTGAAGTGGGTGGTGGCGCACTCCAGCAGGTGCAGATACATCTGCCCCCAGTGCCCCTGCTGCACTAACGTGAGGACCCGTTTGCGGGGCAAAAGGCGCCCTTTCTGCTTGTGTATGTAACCACCTAGCTCGGCTATCACTCTGCATACCTGCACGGCAAGGCTATCGTCCTCTGAGCGCGCAGCTCCTTCAAATCTGGCATAACGGCTGAGTTGTTCCGCAATGCCCGCGTCGATCATTGCCCGCACTACGGCAACCGGCAGATTGCCTTTTGGGGTGAGCTTCAGGCCCTTGTCGCCCATGGCCTCGAGCAGGACCTTCAGCATCCGCATGATGGGCGCCGTCTCTGGGTTCTCGGGCGCGGACCATTGCAGTATATCCGGACGGCTATAAGTTTGATAAAGCAGCCCATGCAGGGTATGTGGGCTGAGCCCGGCGAGGTCGTCCAGCCCCTTGTTGTTGTGCCGGGCCATGACTTGACCGGCTTCATCCTGTATTGCCAACAACATGTTTATTTCATCAACACTGGGATTTGAGGTGTCGAACTCCTCCTCGCCCCACCACTCCTGAACTTGCTCATGTTCAGGATGTGATGGGTCGGCCAGGGCTTCAAGAAACTCATAGAACCCGCCCACTCCACCCACATCTTCCGGCGGACAGGCGCCTACCGCATGCAGGCATCGCGGTAGCGTCTCGCCAGGATGGAGCGGCAGGCGCTTTTCGAGTTTTATATCGTGCTCCCAGCCATCACCGAAGTCGTACTCATACACCAGCGAGGCCTTTTCTTGCGGCAGTACATCTGCCACCGACACCAGGCGCTCATCCTTCCAGCTAAAGAAGTTGTCTTCATCGTGAAGCAGGTTGCCGTAACCCTGCCCCTGCGCATCCCTGAAGCTATGCAGGTGCGAGTCAGTCCAGCCCATGCAAAGCTGAATCGTGCGATGCAGTTGCTCAAGGGTGGACTCCCCGCTCACTCTGATGCGCCGCCAGATGCGCGGCTTTATATGGCGGAGGGTGATTTGCAGTTGCAGGGTTGCGGCGGATGACATGGCCAGACTCATTTGTAAGTTTGAAAGTGCTCCACAGCGTATAGCTCAGAATCTCGGGATTCAATCACAGCGCGAGATAAAAGAAGTGTAGAGAGCCTCCACACCCCCTGTCGGCAGACCCTCGGATGAAGTCCAGCATCGAGAAAAGCACTTTTCATACCTGCAGGGCCATTACCAAGCCAGTGCGTCAGTGCGCAACCTCGGGATAGAGTACACGCACTACCGCAGGATAGGATTCCCGGACTTTCGTGTACATTTTAGCCACCGACTGGATAGGTTTGCCGATCAATTTGAGATTGACCAGAAATGCGGCCAGATCCCCCGCGTTCAACTCGGCAGGAATAATTGGTACAAAAGGCGAAATCAACAGGATCAGGAGCAGGCCAAGCCACTGCATCATATCTGCAGAAATATCTGAGCTCTGTTTGAAAAATTCAAAGCGAATTGTAGCCCTGAAATAGCCTTCCTGACCCCGGTGCAATGTCTGCTCATTCCCATCACCTACCGCATCGCTCACATCAGCCTGGCTTTTGAGGCGTGCATGACTCCAGCGCTGGATGAAAGGGCCGAAATAAATCACAAAAATCAGACTTGGCAGGGTCGATAGCAGCAGCGGCAGCACCCACTCTGAAGCCAGGTTGAGCTGCCAGATGATCACCGCCGGCAAGCCGATTGCCACTTGCCAGATGTCTTTCTGCAGCAGATCAGCAAGTTTTCTGGCTTGCTCACAATCATTCTGGGTGCGGGATATATGCTCACTGGCACGAATATCACCACGGCGGCTAAAGTATATGCGCTGCAGACTGATAAAAAGCCGCTCGTTGTAGAGCTTGTCGACAATCTTGCCCGCCAGCTTCAGCCCACCCAGTATCAGGAAAACCGCCGCCACTGTGGGCACAAACTGAATCAGCTCGTCACGCATAAAGGTGTTACTGCCCTCGGTCAGTCGATCAAGGGCGGTTTTTGCCAACCAGGCCTGTGCCGGCTCGATGGCTGGCGCGATCATGTTCGGAATCAGGGTCATCACCAACAACCATGGATGCTGGATCATCAACCGTCCGAACTCAATCGGCCACCGCCGCAGACGGACGGCCTGGCTGGCGTCAATCACTGGTGATAGTGCTCGACTTTGATCTTGTCGATGGACAGTGACTGCGCATCAATACCACTGAGAATATCTGCAAAGCGCGCGCGGGCAGCGGCAATGGCGTCGTCAAAGCTGTCACCCTCGGCATAGGTTTCAAGCTCCAGCTTTTCGCCGTTGGCCGTCATGTGGGCCAGTTTGATTTTAAGATTATGATTCATTATGTTTTGCTCTCGTTGGTGGTCAGTTGGTTGGATGCTGTTCCAGAAGTGTTTTGACCCGGCGAACGCAGTCACCACACTTGGCCTTGACACCCTGTTCTTGATAGACGGCTTTGACCGTGGTCGCGCCCGCCTCGATTGCCCTGCAAAAGTCGCCTTGTGCAAGCCGGTAACAGGGGCAGAAACCGCCCCCACAATTCAGATCAAAGGTTTCCCGATTGATGATTCTTGCCGCCATGAGCTGCACCTCAGAATGTGGCCTCAAAGCCAATCATGTAGACGGCACCACTTGCCTCTCTCGACAGTACGCGGCCGTTTTGTTCATGGGTGGTACTGTTCTTTTCGGTGTTGAGGACATTCAAGGCATCAGCGGTCAGAAAAACGCCATCAGCCATTTCCTGGCGTAGCCCAATGTCAAGGAACCACTGGCTGGACAGTACTTCCCGCTTGTTCGCATCGGTTTTTTCTGACTCCCCCACATACTTTCCTGCAAAGGACATGGATGTGCCCGTGGGGGCAAAGCGGTAATCAAAACCGAGGTTGGCTATTCTGTTCGGCTGTTCACGGAAACGGCGTGTGCTGCCACTAGAATCGGTCACGGCTGAATGGATAAAGCTGATATTGCCCCAGGGCGTCAGACCCGGTAGTGCATCCACTGCCCTGGCTTCAAGCTCCAGACCATCAAGCCTGCCGTCCCCAACATTCTCAACCTGGTAAATATCTTTGCCGTCGCGCTGAGAGCCGGTATCCACTTCTTCAATCAACCCGGTTATACGCTTATGGAAAGCGGTTGCCATTAGCTCTGTACTACCCTGCTGCCAGCGCAATCCGATATCGGTATTGACCGAGCGAGCAGGCTCAAGTGCGGGATTGCCCAGAGTAAAGCGGTCACCCTTTTCCTGGATATAAGGTGACACTTCGTCGAACTTGGGCATGTTGATGGTGCGCGAAATGGCACCGAACGCCGTCAACTGATCATTGAACTCATAGCTGATGTGCAGATGGGGATTAACTTCGTTGAAGCTTCTCTCGACCACCTCACCGGTACCCGACCTGGATGTCCGCTCCACGCGCTCAAGACGAATCCCCGGAGTAGCCGTTAACCGTTCGGTGGCCAGGAGGTCGTTTTGCAGATACCAGGCAAAATACCGCTCTTCAAGTTCGTAGTTATCCTTGGCTTCGCCTTTATCCTGGATGCTGCCGTTGGCTCTGACCTCAAGCTTGCTCTTGTCGCGGAAGCGGTTGCGTTCGCGAACGCGGACTCCGGTTTCCAGAGACTGGGGCACAACACTCATGAAGGGAATCGTCAGACCCATATCCAGTTGCAGGATATCGTCCTGTTTGCTCTCCTCCTCCAACTCGGTTGTATTCAATACCCTGGTGGAGTCCACGACCCTGAATCGGGGCTTGGTCTTGTCTTTCTCTTCCAGTGTTTCGTAATACTGCAAACCACTGGCTAGCTCGACCTGATTAAAGAATCGGTGGACATGCTGAAGTTGCACGCCACGGGTCGTTTGCGTCTTGTCTTCCTGTTCCTGCTCGATTTCGACTTGGTTGTTGACGAAGTTCGTCTTGATTTTTTCCTTGTCCTTGTTCTCTTCCAGTCGGTTAAACAGTGGCCGGAAGTGCACCTCCCCTTGATCATAGAACCAGGCCAGATCAGCCATCAGGTTCACCGTATCAGTCGGCTTGGCTTCCTGTTCACTTTCGCTGTCCCTGAGCAATCCTGCGCCATCAAACTTCTTGACGGTTTTATCTTTGAACACCTGCTGTTGATCGTAATCAGCAAAAAGGTTGAAGCCGAACTGTTGGTTCAATCGCTGACCATGAAACAGGTTGATACCCCTGATCCTGCCATCCAGATCGCCCGCCCCGCCGCCATATACCCTGGCTTGTGTCATGCGGCCCTGGGGGATTTCGCGCGAACGCGCCTGAACGCGCCCAGCAATTCCGTCGCTTTCATACTTGGCGGTTGGATTACGAACAATAGTGACTTCACCGATCGCAAACGGCGATAACCGATTAACCTCAAACTCACGTTTCTCCCCAGAACCGGGCAGTTGCGCGCCGTCCAGCTCGAAACGGGTAAATTCCTTGTCCAACCCCCTTAGGCGAATGTCGTTGTTCTCACCGGGCGGCCCACCCATGAACACGCCAGGCATGCGGTTGATTACATCACCCAGGTTACGAGCGGCAGGCTGTTGCTCAATGGTGGAACGGTCAATCGCCGTGGCAACGCTGCTGTTGCTATTCGCATTTCTGCCGTCCCATTCCGCAGAAACAATAACTGGCTGCAGCTGATAAGTTGCTGGCTCGGCTATCGCAGCCACAGGTAGTAATAGAAAAAAGAGGCCCGTGTGGGTTCTCGCTCGCATAACAGCATGTCCTTGAAACCACAAATCCGGACTGAATCTTAATAAGATTGATTGTTATTAGCAATAGCAAGAAAGCAAAATTTAACTGGCTCATATCTCTGCACGGCAAACGCCAATGCAACAAGGGCCACCAAATGCGGCAGCCCTTGTTGCATTTACCGCCCGTGCTAACTCTTCAGACTGCAGCTGCCAACTCGGCTTCTGCCTCGGCCAGCATGGCGAACTCCTCTTCCGCCGATTTGGCCACCATATTCTTGCGGCTGTAGCCGAAGTAGTAGGCCGCACCGATGGCAAAGAGCACCATGGTGTAGAAGAAGGCGCGTGGGTCGAAGGCGTAGACGCCGGTCAGTGCGATCAGTGACAGTACTAGCGCGATGCCGGAGGTCACTACGCCACCGGGGGTTTTATACGGACGCACCAGATCCGGTTGCTTGATACGCAGCAGGATGTGACTGAGTGCCATCAGTGCATAGGACACTGTAGCGCCCACTACGGCCATCGCCAGCATCAGATCGCCCTCACCGCTCAGCGAGACCAGAAAGCCGAAGATGCCGGGCACGATCAGCGCGCGTGCCGGCACTTTGCGGCCGGAGGTCAACGACAAGGTTTTGGGCAGGTAACCGGCACGCGACAGGGCAAATACCAGACGGCTATAACCGTAGATGATCGAAAAGAAGGAGGCTACCAGGCCAGCCAGCGCCAGCACGTTGACCAAGGTCGCCACAGCACCGTTGCCGGTCACATTCAGTGCGTCCACCAGCGGCACGGCACTGCCACCCATCAGTTGGGCACCCGCAGCACCCGGCACCAACACCACTACCAGCAAAGCGGTAAACAGCAGAAAGACCATGGCGCCGATGATGCCCTTGGGCACATCCTTGCCCGGGTCCTTGGACTCTTCTGCGGCCAGGGGCACACCCTCTACCGCCAGGAACAGCCACATGGCAAAGGGCAGCGCTGCCCATACACCGTACCAACCCAACGGCAGCATTTCGCTCGCGCCTGCGGCGTCGGTGGCAGCCATATCGAACAGGTTGTTGATATCAAAGTGCATCACCAAGGCTACGGCGGTGGCGACGATGGCAAATACTGCCAGGCCGCTGATGACCATCATCACCTTTAGCGCTTCACCCACACCGGCCAGGTGTATGCCGACAAACACCAGGTAAAAGGCGGCGTAGATCCAGGGGCCGTTGATACCCAGCAGGGACTCCACCGCCGAGCCAATAAAGATGACGATGGCGGCCGGTGCCAGTGCGTACTCGATCAGTACCGCCAGGCCTGTCATAAAGCCGCCAGTCGGACCCATGGCCTGACGGGCAAAACTGTAGCCGCCGCCCGCTGTTGGAATCGCTGCCGACATTTCTGCCAGGGACAGCACCAGCGTCAGATACATCACCGCCATCAATACGGCAGCGATGGCAAAACCACCCCAACCGGCTTCGGCTATGCCAAAGTTCCAACCGGCAAAGTTGCCGGATATGACATAGGAAACGCCCAGCCCCGCGAGCAGAATCCAGCCTGCGCTACCGCGTTTGAGTTGCCGTTTGGCGAGATACGCCTGATTGTCTGTCGACATTATTTCCCTCTACTTTTCTGGTTGAAAGTGACTGCTGGTTTAAATTAATCGGCTATCAGAAAGTTTCTGCCGCTGCCGTCATGCTCGATGACCTGGTCCTGGGTGCGATCCTTGAGCTGTACGCCGGAGAGCTGCAGGCGTCGCGCTTCGCGCAGCAGATAAAGCACGCGGCGCGCCGCTTCGGTATAGGGCAAACCCGCCGGGCGGACGTTGGATATGCAGTTGCGTGCGGCGTCGTTGAGACCCGATTTGGGATTCCAGGTCAGATACAGGCCAAGGCTGTCTGGCGAACTGAGGCCGGGGCGCTCGCCAATCAGCAAGAGCACGGCGCGGGCATTGATCAGCTCGCCAATGTCATCACCTATGGCCACCCGGCCCTGCTCCACCACGCTGATGGGCGCCAGACTCCAGGGATCTTTTTCCTCGCGCAGCAGCGCCAGCAATGGCGCGATAAAAGGCACGGCGTTTTGCTGTACCGCCAATGACGACAGCCCATCAACAATCACTATGGCGAGATCGCTACGCGTGGCGGTGACGGCTGCAGGCAGGGTCAGAAGCTGCTGGCGTGATGACTCGTCAAGCTTGCGCCCCAGGTCCGGGCGTTGCAGATAGCTCACCCGGTCTGGTGCCTGGCTGTGCAGGCGCAATGGCGCGCTTTCTGTCGGCAGCCCCTCCAGCCTTTGCAGTTGGCTGCCGAGTGCTTCTACGTCCAGGGGAAAGTGCACCGCATCGCGGGCCTGGGCGTGGCTGAGCTGAAAAGCCAGCAGCTCGCTGGTTGGCAGGCTGACACCGGCGCGGCCCAGGCCAATACGCGCATCGGTAAACTCGCGCAGACGGCGCCAGGGGTTGTCTACTACCTTGCCGTTTTGCAGGTGTTGCGGGTCCAGTTGAATCATGCGCGGCCTCCTGGCAGAGCCTTGAGTGAACGGGCGAAGGGTTCGGGTATGGCGTCGTGCAATACGTGCTGATCGACATCGCGCATGATCTGCATGCGTGTCAGCCACTGTTCAAACTCCGGTGCCGGGCGGGAGCCCAGAACGCGGCGCACGTACAGGGCATCGTGAAAGGAGGTGGTCTGGTAATTGAGCATGATGTCGTCGGAGCCGGGAATGCCCATGACGAAGGAGCAACCCGCTACGCCGAGCAGCGTGAGCAGGTTGTCCATGTCGTTCTGATCCGCCTCGGCATGGTTGGTGTAGCAGACGTCACAGCCCATGGGCACGCCGAGCAGCTTGCCGCAGAAGTGATCTTCCAATCCGGCACGGGTGATCTCCTTGCCGTCGAACAGGTACTCCGGACCGATAAAGCCCACCACGGTATTTACCAGCAGCGGGTTGAACTTGCGTGCCACGGCGTAGGCCCGCGCTTCACAGGTCTGTTGGTCCAGGCCGTGGTGGGCGTTGGCTGACAGCGCGCTGCCCTGCCCGGTCTCGAAGTACATGACGTTGTTGCCGACCGTGCCGCGCTTGAGGCTTAGCGCGGCTTCCTGCGCCTCGGCCAGGGTATTGAGGTTAAAGCCAAAGCTGCTGTTGGTGGCCTCGGTACCGCCAATCGACTGGAACACCAGATCCACCGGTGCACCGGCTTCAATGCACTCGATGGTGTTGGTGACGTGGGTCAGCACGCAGGACTGGGTGGGGATCTGGTACTTGTCGATCACCTCACCCATCAGCTTCATCAACTTGATCGCCTGGGCGACGTTGTCGGTGGCTGGATTGATGCCGATTACCGCATCACCGCTGCCGTACAGCAGGCCGTCGAGAATGCTGGCGGCAATGCCGTTTACGTCGTCAGTCGGATGATTGGGTTGCAGGCGGGTAGACAGGTGCCCGGGCAGGCCGATGGTATTGCGAAAGGCGGTGGTGACCTGGCACTTTTTTGCAACCAGGATCAGATCCTGATTGCGCATGATCTTGCTTACCGCTGCGGCCATCTCCGGGGTGATACCAGCGCGAATAGAACGCAGCACCTCGGGGGTGGCGTGGTCGCTCAGCAGCCAGTTGCGAAAGTCGCCAACGGTCAGGTGGGCGATGGGCGCGAAGGCTGCGGTATCGTGCTCATCCATGATCAGACGGGTGATTTCGTCCTCTTCATAGGGCACCAGCGCTTCGTTCAGAAAGGTCTTGAGCGTGACCTCGGCCAGGGTCATCTGCGCCACGGCGCGCTCTTCCGCAGACAGCGCAATAACCCCAGCCAGGCGGTCGCCGGAGCGCTGCGGTGTGGCCTTGGCCATCAGCTCGGCCAGGTCACGGAATTGGTAGGTCTTGCTACCCAGTGTGTAGCGGTAAATTTGGCTCATAGGTTACCTCAGGCACAGATCTTGCTGCTAACATGCGACAACGTCGCACAAAGTCAGCAATTGATACCTGTTAGCCTGCGATGAGCGTTCCAAACCACTATCAAGTTTTGGCAAATCGATTTTTTTGTAGTTAATTCAAAAACTTGTAGCAATGCAAAAGTACCTGAAGCGCAATTGACCTGTAGAGCAAGAGCAAAAACGCCCAGCCATGCAACCACCCCTACCGCCCAATGCACCAGGAAGGAGCACCCGCGAGGCACAGGACGCCGACGAGCACGCCCACAACCTGACCAACTGGCAGCAGGAATATGACCAGTTGGGCGGAGGGCGTTTCTATGGGCGCATTGATGAGGTTGCGCTGGATGGCTTTCAGCTGTTCAAGGAGCACACCAACCGTTCCCTGCGCCAGCAATGCAATGTGTGGAAGGATTCGGTCTGGTTGGGCATACCGGCGCAAGCTGCCGACTGCCGCATCAACGGCTTGCAGGTAAGCAGCAACCAGTTGATGTGCCGCCCCGGGGCGCGGGATTTCGAGCTGATTACGCCTGATGCCTTCGACATCTACGGCATAGTGGTAAAGGAAGAGGTGCTGCGGCGCGCCGCTGAACGCGAAGGCCGCGTGCTGGACCTTGGCCGCCTGGAGCAGGCAGCGCGTTTGACCGTACCGCAGCAGCGGCTGGATCAGTTGCGTTATTTGCTGGAACGGGTGGTGATTCACAGCGCCCTGGGATTCAACAGCCAGCTACAACAGGACCTTGCCACCAACGCCCTACTGACGCTGATCAGCGAAGAACAACTGACTACGGACACTGCGCCCAGCTTCGCCCACCGCAAACAGGTGGTGGACAAGGTCAAGGCCTATGTCGCCGCGCACCCGGATGCCGCCGTGAGCATCACCGCGCTCTGCGAACTGACCCACGTCAGCCGCCGCACCTTGCAGTACAGCTTTGAGAGCATCCTCGGCATCAGCCCGCTGCAGTTCCTGCGCACCAGCCGCCTGAACCAGGTGCGCCGCGCCCTGAGCGCGCCACAGCAGGACACTCCCATCGCCACGGTTGCAGCCAACTGGGGCTTCTGGCATCCGGGGCAATTCGCCCGGGATTATAAGGCGCTGTTTGGCGAGAATCCGTCAGAGACGCTGAACAGGTCGAGATAGAAGCCGGGGCTACGCAGGCGCGGCCTATTGCCCGCTCGCCACCTTGCTCCGCGCTGCATGCAGCTTCTTGTAGCTCTCGATCAGCCGCTGGTGCCGCTCGAGCCCTTCCAGTTGCATGTTGGTGGGCTCAAGACCATAGAAGCGCAGGCTGCCGTCCATGGAACCGATCACTGCGTCCATGCGCTCGTTGCCAAACATGCGGCGGAAGTTGGTCTCGTAATCGTCCAGATCCAGCTCCTCATCCAGCTCGACTTCCAACACCACATTCAGAGCCTGATAGAACAGGCCGCGCTCGACGGTGTTGTCGTTGAACTGCAGGAAGGCTTCAACCAGCTCCTTGGCCTCCTCAAACTGTTGCAGGGCCAGGTGGATCAGCAGTTTCAGCTCCAGAATGGTCAACTGACCCCAGGCGGTGTTGTCGTCGAACTCGATGCCGATCAGCGTCTTGATGTCGGTGTAGTCGTCCAGCTCGCTTTCTTCCAGGCGCTCTACCAGCGCTTGCAAGGCATCTTCATCAAGGCTGTGCAGGTTGAGGATGTCGGATCGAAAAAAGAGCGCCTTGTTGGTGTTGTCCCAGATCAGGTCATCGACCGGGTACACCTCGGAATAGCCAGGTACCAGGATGCGGCAGGCGTTGGCGCCCAGGTCGTCATACACGGCCATGTAGACTTCCTTGCCCAGCTCTTCGAGGATGCCGAATAGGGTTGCGGCTTCTTCAGCATTAGCCTGTTCACCCTCGGCGGAGAAATCCCACTCGACAAACTCATAGTCGGTCTTGGCGCTGAAAAAGCGCCAGGACACCACGCCGCTGGAGTCGATAAAGTGCTCGACGAAGTTGTTCGGCTCCATCACCGCCTGACTTTCAAAGGTCGGCTGCGGCAAGTCGTTCAGGCCCTCGAAGCTGCGGCCCTGGAGCAACTCGGTAAGGCTGCGTTCCAGCGCCACTTCAAAGCTCGGGTGCGCGCCGAAGGAGGCGAATACGCCGCCGGTACGCGGGTTCATCAGGGTGACGCACATTACCGGGAATTCGCCACCCAGGGATGCGTCCTTGACCAGTACTGGGAAGCCCTGCTCTTCCAGCCCCTGAATACCAGCGAGGATGCCGGGGTATTTGGCCAGCACGGCCTGGGGCACGTCGGGCAGGCAGAGTTCGCCTTCAAGAATCTCGCGTTTTACCGCGCGCTCGAAGATTTCCGACAGGCACTGCACCTGGGCTTCGGCCAGGGTGTTGCCGGCGCTCATGCCGTTGCTGAGAAATAGGTTCTCGATCAGGTTGGAGGGGAAGTACACCACCTCCTGGTCTGACTGGCGCACGAAGGGCAGCGAGCAGATGCCGCGTGCGGTGTTGCCGGAGTTGGTGTCGATCAGGTGCGAGGCACGTAACTCGTTTTCGGGGTTGTAGATGGCCAGGCAGTAGTCGTCGAGCAGGCCCGCTGGCAGGGCATCCTTACGGCTGGGCTTGAACCAGCGCTCGTTGTGGTAGTGCACAAAGGCCGCGTTGGCGATCTCTTCGCCCCAGAACTGGTCGTTATAGAAGAAGTTGCAGTTCAACCGCTCGATAAACTCGCCCAGCGCCGAAGCCAGCGCGGCCTCCTTGGTTGCGCCCTTGCCGTTGGTAAAGCACATGGGCGACTGGGCATCGCGGATATGCAGGGACCAGACGTTGGGGACTATGTTGCGCCAGGAGGCGATCTCGATCTTCATGCCCAGGCCCGCCAGAATGCCGGACATGTTGGCGATGGTCTGCTCCAGCGGCAGGTCCTTGCCCAGCACCCGGGTGCCCTCGCCTTCTGCGGCCAGCGGCATCAGTAGCGCCTGGGCGTCGGCATCCAGATTCTCTACCTCTTCAATCACAAACTCGGGCCCGGCCTGCACCACCTTCTTGACTGTGCAACGGTCGATGGAACGCAGAATGCCCAGGCGGTCCTTGTCAGACATATCCGCTGGCAGCTCGACCTGGATCTTGAAGATCTGGTTGTAGCGGTTTTCCGGGTCAACGATATTGTTCTGCGACAGGCGAATGTTGTCGGTGGGGATATTGCGGGTGTTGCAGTACAGCTTTACGAAGTAGGCGGCGCACAGGGCGGAGGACGCCAGGAAGTAATCGAACGGCCCCGGCGCAGAACCCTCGCCCTTGTAGCGGATGGGTTGGTCAGCCACCACCGTGAAGTCATCGAACTTGGCTTCAAGCCGGAGGTTGTCGAGAAAGTTGACCTTGATTTCCATGGGGGGCACCAGAATGACGAGCGGGACGAATTGGCCGCCATTATCCGGCTTTTGAGCGGGAAGTCATGTGCTGGCCGACCGACAACGGTCTGCACATCAAATTGATTCATTATTTAATAGCGCTTTATTACGGACAAATTGTTAACGCTATAAAAGATGCAAACAATATAAACATAGTCTCCAGTCACTCTAAGCAGTGCACATAAGACTCAAGACTTACAGAACAATTCCTGGTTTTTGCGCAACTTCTCTTACAGCAGAGAAACTTATAAGTTTTTTTGTGACCGAGTAGTCACGCGCGAAACATGGTCCTCTCAGAGCATTGACTCAGCACCTCGGAGGATAAAGACTCCGCGCGGTTGATGGTGTTTTGCTTTCCGTGGTCCATCAACTTAAAACCCTAATAATAATTTTGTTTCCTATCCATGGAGTTACAATGACAACATCATTTTTGCCCAAAACCCTTTGCGCGCTGCTTGCCGCAAGCGCCTTGGCTTTTTCTACTTCCCTTCTTGCATCCAATCCGCCACCCGCAGATCCAGGCCCAGTCACCCCAGGCCAGCCCAGTGGCTTTGAACGCGGCCCCAACCCCACCATTTCCTTCGTTGAAGCTGACCGTGGCCCCCACGCCGTCAGAACCAGCCGGGTATCCGGTCTGGTCAGCGGCTTTGGCGGCGGCACCATCCACTACCCGACCGGCACCACTGGCACCATGGCAGCTATTGTCGTGATCCCAGGCTATATTTCTGCTGAGTCGTCCATTGAGTGGTGGGGCCCCAAACTGGCTTCGCATGGTTTCGTGGTCATGACCGTTGACACCAATACTGGCTTCGACCAGCCGCCAAGCCGGGCGCGCCAGATCAACAGCGCTCTGGATTACCTGATTGATCAGAACACCGAACGTAACGGTCCGGTGCAGGGCATGATCGATACCAACCGCCTCGGCGTTATCGGCTGGTCCATGGGTGGTGGCGGTGCGCTACGAGTAGCAACCCAAGGTCGTATCAAGGCAGCCATCCCTCTGGCACCCTGGGATACCTCAAGCCTGCAGTTCCGCAACGTTGCGGCACCTACTCTGATCTTCGCTTGTCAGTCGGATATTGTTGCGCCGGTTGGCAGCCACGCCTCGCCGTTCTACAACCGCCTGCCAAGCAGCATCAACAAAGCCTTTGTTGAACTCGACGGCGGCAACCATTACTGCGCCAATGGCGGTGCTTCCTTCGGTCAGTATGACACTGTGCTGAGCCGCATGGGTGTGTCCTGGATGAAGCGTCACCTGGACAACGACACTCGTTACTCCCAGTTCCTGTGTGGTCCTAACCACACCTCTGATCGCCGGATCTCCGAGTACCGCGGTAACTGCCCTTACTAAGCGGCAGCAAGCCTAAGTAGTGCAAAGCGCCGAGCCCGCAAGGGTTCGGCGTTTTTGTGTGGGCTACCAGCCACATCTGCTACAAGGG
>JBKBSI010000270.1:0-3805 GCA_046291745.1 Pseudomonas sp.
GAGGTAGGCTACCTCGATAATACGTTTTTCCAGCGGGTCGGCGACCTGCTGCTGCATCTGCTCGGCACTGGCGCCCGGCCAGGTGGCGGACACCACCATGGCGCGCACCGAGAACATAGGATCTTCAGCCCGGCCCAGCGCCATAAAGGCGTAGAGTCCGGCCAGGGCGGTAAGGAGCAGAAAAAACAAAGTGACCGACTTTTCCCTGACCGCATGGGCAGACAGGTTGAAGCGCAAAGGATCCAGGCTCATTGCACGACCTCGACCTGCTGATCCTGTTCCAGCAGATGTGCCCCCATAGCCACCACCACAGCATCAGCCGGTAATTCGGTATAGATGAAAGCGTCCTCGGTATTCATGCGTACCAGCTCAACCGCATGCCATTGCACCCGCCCCTCCCGGATATGCCACAGGCCCATGCCCTGACCTCTATCCACCAGCGCAGTAACAGGTACGCGCTGCAGGGTTCTGCCGTTCTCTTCGGCGGGCAGGTCCAGCATCAGGGTGACGCTGCTACCCAGTGACCAGGCTTCTGGCTCGTCATCAATGCTGAAGCGGGCGCGCCAACTGCGGGTCGCCGGGTCGGCAGCACCTGCCACTTCGCGCAAGGTGGCGGTCGCCTGATGTTCACTGGAATAGTGCTGTACCTGGGCTTTTTCCGGGAGTTCAGCGCGGCGCCGTTCCGGCACGAAAACTTCCACTTCGCGCGGTCCGTCGTAGGCCAGAGTGGCCACCGGCAGCCCCGCCGAAACCACCTGCCCAACGTCGCCGGAAACCTCCAGCAGCACGCCGTCGGCAGGCGCCTTGAGTTCCACATAACCGCTGGCACTGCGCGCCTGGGCCACGGCTGCTTCGGCGGCCTTGCTGGCCTGGGCTGCGGCGCTGGCAACGGCGCGGGCATCTTCATAGGTTTGTACCGGAATCAGATCCTGTACGCGCAATGATTCGAGGCGTTTGCGGTTGGCTTCGGCGTTCTCGGCCTGCACCCGTGCTGAGGCCAGATTGGCCTGGGCACTCGCCAGTTGCTGGCGGATGTCCTGCGGGTCCAGGCGCAGCAGGACTTCGCCCGCCGAGACCCTTTGACCGGCCTGCACCAGGCGCTCGGCGATCTGCCCAGGTAGCCGGAAACCCAATGCCGCCTCGTTGCGTGACTGCACTGTACCGCTCAGGGTCCACTGCTGGCTGTTGGCGGCCTCAAGGCCGACACTGCGTACCTTCAATGGTATCGTTTGCGTTTGGCTGTCGGCGCTGTTGTCCGAACCGCAGCCGAACAGCAGCAGAGTCGCAGCAACGAGGGATAAGATACGCATGGCCTGATAACCTTCCGTGAATATTGTTATTGCCCACATATTTACAGAACGGAACCGTTCCGTAAATAGTTGTCTGATATATTATCTACCGACTGAATTACGCTTTATCGTCTTGGAGAACTCATGACCACCGACTGCCCTGCCAACCCGTCCGGGCCTCCTACCGGCCCTGGTCGCCCGGTTGACCCGGACAAGCTCGAGCGCATTCTCGATGCAGTGCTGGAGAGTTTTGCCGATGGCGATCTGCACCTGACCATTGAGGGTGTGGCGCGGCGTGCTGGGGTATCCAAGGGCACGGTTTACCGTCATTTCGAGAATGCCGAGGCATTGCTTAAAGCCACTCTGGCGCGGCAGCACCGCAAGATGGTCGGACCGGTTCCGCTATCGGTCGACAGCATCGAAGGCTTGCGCGAGCAGTTGGTCAGTCTGGGCATGCAACTACTGGACTTTATGGCCAGCGACCACGGCGTGCGCATCATGCGCACCGTGATCGCTCACGGCGCCAAGCATGGAAAGCTCGGCAGCTTGATCTTCCACGACGGCCCGGAGGCCTTTGTGCGTTGTGCGGCCGACTGTCTGCAGTCCGCAGCGGCCAATGGGCAGATAGAGGTTGAAGAGCCCTTGCTGGTGGCAGAACAACTGGTCGGCATGTGGAAAGGTAGCCTGGTCACCGGGCTATGGATGAATGGCCGGGCCGCACCCGATCAAGCGGAAAAGCGCCACCGGGTCGAGTCGGCAGTCAATCTGCTGCTGCGTGCTTTGCGCTCAAAAGCCTGACTGTTCAAGCTTTTTGGCGATCTGCTCCAGAATCTCCATACCCTGCACATCGGTCTCCAGCCAGGGTAACTGCGGACGAGGCAAGTGTCCCAACTCCTGATCTATACGCTCCAGCCAACTGGCCTCCTGCTCACGGCGCCTGCGCAGAAACTCACCATCGGCGTCCGCCGGAATCACTCGATTGACCAGCGTCGCCACCACAGGAATCCCGGCCTCTTCCAGCGTCGCTACCGCCCGTGCGGTCTCCAGAATTGGTAGCCGCTCTGGCGTCAGCACGAACAGAAAACCACTGACCTGAGCATCTTCCAGCTTGCGGCGTGCCTGCATAAACAGACGTCGACGCTTGATCAGGGTTTCGGCGATATCACGAGTTTTCTCATCCAGCCCGGACAGACTGGTTTGCACTGGATCGTCAAAGGGCGTGGCCAGATCTCGACCGCTGCGCGGTGTCAGATGTTTGAGTACCTGGGATAGCTGCTCCGACTTGCGGTTGTGTGACAGCAAACCATCAGTCCAGGCGGCCATGGCCTCGGGCAGGGTCAGCAGCCGCAGGGTATGCCCGGTTGGCGCGGTGTCGAAGATGATCAGATCGTAGGGACTGTCGGTATCGGTTATCAGCCGCGCAATGCGCTCCAGCAACGCTGCTTCCTGGGTGCCGGGTGATTGCCTGGAAAGCTGCATCTGGCGCTGCAGCTCCTTCATCATTTCCGGCGCTGCAAAGCGCCGCATCTGTTCGGTAACCCGCTGCAGGTGCGCAGCCACCTCGATATCCGGATCAATCTCCATGGCATCCAGATTGGGTAGCAGCCGCCTTGGAGTGTCGTCCAGTTGACGATCAAACACATCGCCCAGGCTGTGGGCCGGGTCGGTAGACACCACCAGACAGCGCTTGCCGCGGCTGGCCGCTAGTATGGCCAACGCGGCGGACACGGTGGTCTTGCCCACACCGCCTTTACCTCCGACCCAGATCAGGCGACGTTGCAACAGATCAAACATGACGGTCCTTCCCCCGGCCGCAACTCAACAGCATTGGCAATGATCCAGCGGTGAGCGCTCCATACCCATGCGCAGGTGCCACTGGTGGAAGCGTTCCAGCAGCAGTGGTTGCAACTCCAGGGTGTAGTAGCTGGCCGGGTTGGGCATGCCCATCATCTCGGCAAATACCAGCAGCATGAACAGGTCGTCTTCGTCCCGCCGGGCGCGCGCTATGGCGCCCCGGTAGCGGGCACTGTAGGCCTCTTCAAGAAAGAAGCGGGCCTGGCTGAGCCAGGCCTTGCCGCCCTTGAAAGGCTGATACGGAGGCATCTGCTACCGCTCCGCCGCGACCTGGGCGCGATGGCGCTTGAGCGCCGCCGCACACTCCATGGCCACCAGAATTGCTGCGACCAGCACTACAATATCGAGGAACAGCAGGAACCAGTTACCGGACTCGTAGAAGGTGCGCAGTTGGAAGATCAGCGCGGTCACGGTCATCACCAGCAGGAAGCAAAGCGGCGCCAGGGTGTACCACATGGGGCGGCGCAGGTGCACCAGCATCACGGTGATGACCAGCAGGGTCAGACCGGCCAGCAACTGGTTGGTGGTACCAAACAGCGGCCAGATAATCATCCCACCGGAGCCGTCAGCGCCACCGGCACCAAAGGCCAACAACAGACAGGAACCCACTGCCAGCAAGGTGGCTGGCAGCGGCTTCTTCATCCACTCCTGGTGATAGATCT